>JBAUUM010000927.1:0-8992 GCA_049582705.1 Actinocatenispora sp. | reverse complement strand
GACGACAGGCCGCCGGAACGAATGGCCGCCGTAACGACCGACCACCCGGGGCGGCTCTGGCGTCCGATCGGGACGACAGGCCGCCGGGGCGGCTCAGCGGGCGAAGACCCCCGCCGGGAAGGCGCCGTTGCCCACCGCGGTGCGGCTCAGTTCCGCGCCGAGCTCGGTGAGCCGGGCCACGTCGTCCGCGCCGAGGCTCTCGTACGGGGCCGCCGCGAGCCGGTCGGTGTCGTCCTCGACCCGACCACGCAGCGCGCGGCCCTCCTCGGTGAGCCCACCGTCCTCGTCGAGCAGGCCACGTTCGCGCAGTCGCCGTTCGGCCGCGTCCCACTCCTCGTCCGTCCAGCCCCGGCTGCTCAGGGCGAACTCACGGGTGAACGCCTTGCCCGTCGCGATGTGCGTGACCAGGGCGTCCAGCCCGTCGAGGCCGGCGGAGAGCAGCGCGGCGAAGTGTCCGTCCCCGCGGTACTCCCGCAGCAGGGTGATCGCGTGCCACAGCACCAGGTGCGGTTCGGACGGCCAGGGCAGCTCGGCGTGCCCGGCGTACACCGGACGGGCCGCCGGGTCACAGCCCTGGGTGGCCCGCTGGGCCAGGGCGGCGGCCTCGGCGACCTCCGGGCCGGTCACGACCTGCTCGCCGAGCAGGCGTCGCAGGGCCGCGTCGACCGCGCGCAGCCGCGCCGCCAGTACATCGGCCGGCGCGGCGAGGGTCCAGGCCCGCGGGATGTGCTTGGCCACGAGCGCCGGCTTGAAGTTGTAGAACGTCGCGGTGACCACACCCGGCCCGACCGCGCCCATCGCCGCCGACCGGTTGGCGAAGTAGCACATCCGGCCCGGCCTCAGGCCGACCGAGGTGAGTTCCTTCTCCATCTCCGGCGCGAAGTAGGACAGCGAGTGCAGCGGATTCAGGGCGTTGTGGCACCGCCTGCCGGTCTGTGGCGTCATGGCACCACCGTAGCCAGGCGGCGCGCCGGGCGCCCGTCGCCCATGTCACACACGGGCGCCACTCCCGGACACGGCGAGGGCGCGACCCCGTTCGGAGCCGCGCCCTTGTCGTGTCGCCGGAGTGATCAGTACCGGTAGTGGTCCGACTTGTACGGGCCCTCGACCGGGATCCCCAGGTACGACGCCTGGTCCGCGGTCAGCTCGGTGAGCTCGACGCCGAGGGCGGCGAGGTGCAGCCGGGCGACCTTCTCGTCCAGCACCTTGGGCAGCCGGTAGACGCCGGTCGGGTACGCGTCGGTGCGGGTGTGCAGCTCGATCTGCGCGATGACCTGGTTCGCGAACGAGTTGGACATCACGAAGCTCGGGTGGCCCGTCGCGTTGCCCAGGTTCAGCAGGCGACCCTCGGACAGCACGATGATCGTGTGACCGTCGGCGAACTGCCACACGTCGACCTGCGGCTTGATGTTCGTCTTCGAGATGCCGGGCAGCTTCGCCAGGCCGGCCATGTCGATCTCGTTGTCGAAGTGGCCGATGTTGCCGACGATGGCCTGGTGCTTCATCTTCGACATCTGCTCGGCCGTGATGACGTCCTTGCAGCCGGTCGAGGTGACGAAGATGTCACCCTGGCCGACCACGTCGTCCAGGCGGGCGACCTGGTAGCCGTCCATGGCGGCCTGCAGCGCGTTGATCGGGTCGATCTCGGTGATGATGACCCGGGCGCCCTGGCCGCGCAGCGACTCGGCACAGCCCTTGCCCACGTCGCCGTACCCGCAGATGACCGCGGTCTTGCCGCCGATGAGCACGTCCGTCGCGCGGTTGATGCCGTCGATCAGCGAGTGACGGCAGCCGTACCGGTTGTCGAACTTCGACTTGGTGACCGAGTCGTTGACGTTGATCGCCGGGAAGAGCAGCTCACCGCGCTCGGCGAGCTGGTACAGCCGGTGTACGCCGGTGGTGGTCTCCTCGGTGACGCCCTTGATGGCGTGGGCCGCGGTGGTCCACTTCTGCGGCTCCGCCTTCACGGAGGCGGCCAGCACCTGCAGGACGACGGCCTCCTCCTCGGAGTCGGCCGTCTCCGGGCCCGGCACGACGCCGGTCTTCTCGTACTTCAGGCCGTTGTGCACCAGCAGGGTGGCGTCGCCACCGTCGTCGAGGATCAGGTTCGGACCCTCGGCGGGGCCGCCGTCGACGCCCGGCCAGGTCAGCGCCTTCTCCGTGCACCACCAGTACTCTTCGAGCGTCTCGCCCTTCCAGGCGAAGACCGGCACGCCGGCCGGCTTCTCCGGGCTGCCGTCGGCGCCCACGGCGATCGCCGCGGCGGCGTGGTCCTGGGTGGAGAAGATGTTGCAGGACGCCCAACGGACCTGCGCGCCCAGCGCGGTCAGGGTCTCGATCAGCACGGCCGTCTGCACGGTCATGTGCAGCGAGCCGGTGATGCGGGCGCCGGCCAGCGGCTGGCTCTGGGCGTATTCGCGGCGCAGTGCCATCAGCCCGGGCATCTCGTGCTCGGCGAGCTGAATCTCCTTGCGTCCGAACTCGGCAAGGCTGAGGTCGGCGACCTTGAAGTCGCCGAGCGGGATCTCGGGTGTGGCCACGTCATCTCCTACGGTCGGGCCGGTGACGCCTGAGTCTAGGGAACCACCCCTCGCGTCCGCACGGACGCCCGGCTGTTTCTGACAACAGAATGTCAGAATGCTCCCATGCGCATCACGGAGGCCGCCTCGAGGCTCGGACTGTCCCCCCGAATGCTGCGGTACCGGGAGACCCTCGGGCTGCTCCCCCCGGCCCACGACGGCCGTGAGACCGGCACCCACCGCCGGTACGACGAGGCCGACCTGTCCACGGTCACGCTGACGCTCGCGCTGGAACGACACTACGACGTGAGCCCGGCCGCACTGGCTTTCGCGGTACGGGTACTCGCCGAACCGGACGTCGCCCGCCGCGTCCGAGAGCTGGGCCAACGCCTCGGCCGGGTCACCCCGCCGCCGTCCCGGGTCCTCGATTTCGAGAAGCAGCGCGCGCTGCGGTGGCTCAACGGCTCCTCCTGACCCCGCCCGCACCACCCGCCGCGGGCGTCCTGCACCGCCCGCCGCGATGTCCCGCACCACCCGCCGCGAGCGTCCTGCACCGCCCGCCGCGCGACGCCGCATGTCCCTGCCGCCCGGGAGGGCATTTTCCCGTTTTCTACGGTTCGTCCTGAACTCGCGAAACGTAGAAAACGGGAAAATGCCTACTGGCGCGGCAGGAAGGTGCAGCATTTTCCCCGAATGTACGTTTCCTCCAAACGGACATAACGTAGATTCGGGGAAAATGCCAAACGCGCCCTCGGGCGGTCAGCGGAGGTCGCGGCGCCAGGAACTCAGGTACCGGCGCTGCTCTGGGCTGAGTGTGTCGATCTTCACGCTCATCGCGGCCAGGCGGAGCTCGGCGACCTCCCGGTCGAGTTCCACGGGCACCGGGTGCACGCCCGGCGCGAGGTCGCGGTCGACCAGCCAGGCGGCGGTCAGCGCCTGACCGGCGAAGGCGATGTCCATGACCGAGGCGGGGTTACCCTCGGCGGCGGTCAGGTTCACCACCCGACCCTCCGCGACCAGCAACAGTCGGCGACCGTCCGGGAGTACGAACTCGTCGATGTGGCCGCGCACCCCGGACCGACGCTCGGTGG
Organism: Actinocatenispora sp.; assembly: GCA_049582705.1. Taxonomy (GTDB): domain Bacteria; phylum Actinomycetota; class Actinomycetes; order Mycobacteriales; family Micromonosporaceae; genus Actinocatenispora. The sequence goes on along the minus strand of JBAUUM010000927.1, from coordinate 5,382 downwards.
CCAGCTCGGTCAGCGCCGGGATGTCGATCTCGACGTCGAAGTGCCCGGCGTTGGCCAGTACGGCGCCGTCGCGCATCACCGCGAAGTGCTTGGCGCGGAGCACGTCACGGTTGCCGGTGGCGGTGATGAACACCTCACCGATCTTCGCGGCGGCGGACATCGGCAGCACCTGGTAGCCCTGCAGCGTGGCGTCGAGGGCGCGCAACGGGTCGACCTCGGTGACCACGACCCGGGCGCCGAGCCCCCGGGCGCGCTCGGCGACCCCGGTGCCGCACGGCCCGTAGCCGGCCACCACGACGGTCCGGCCGGCCAGCAGCATGCTGGTCGCCCGCATCACGCCATCCACTGTGGACTGACCGGTGCCGTACCGGTTGTCGACCAGCCGGCGGGTCGGCGTCTCGTCCACCGCGACCATCGGGAACCGCAGCGCCTTCTCCCGGTGCATCTGACGCAGTCGCAGCACGCCACTGGTGGTCGCCTCGCAGCCGGCCCGGACCGTGGCCGCCAGCGCGCCGCTCCCCGCGTGCAGGGCGTCGACCAGGTCACCGCCCTCGTCGAAGACCAGAGCCGGCCCGCCGTCCAGCGCCGCCGCCAGGTGCCGGTGGTACGTCTCGGCGTCCACGCCGCTGCGGGCGAACACCCCCACGCCGTACTCGCACACCAGCGCGGCGGCCGTGTCGTCCTGTGTGGACAGTGGGTTGGACGCGGCGAGCCGTACCTCCGCGCCGCCGGACACCAGCGCCCGCAGCAATCCCGCGGTCTCGGCGGTGACCTGGAGGCAGGCGGCCACCCGCAGCCCGGCGAACGGCAGGTCCCGGGCGAACCGCTCCCGTACCGCGCGCAGTACCGGCATCGATCGTTCGGCCCACTCGACCCGTCGTACCCCGGCCTCGGCCAGAGCGAGATCGGCCACTTCGTACCGACTTCCGGCGTCCATCGCACCTCCCGTCGCGCCACCCTATGCCGCCGCGCCTGAGCGCGGCCCGGCCCCCGCGTGTCGGTCGTGACGAGAGGGGCCCATCGCCCGGCATGACCGGCTTCGACGCGCTCGCGCGCTCTGCTCCGGTACGGCCGCTGCGGACCGCGGGATCACCGCCCACCTCCCCCGATTCCGTCCCCGTGGCGCCCAGCACGTGAAACGCTGATTCGCGAGGGCGGGACCCGAGGGGCAGCCTCCCCGCGCGACCGGGCAAGGGGGCCGACATGGTGAAACGCACGAACTATCCGAGCGGCGCCCCGTGCTGGGTGGACGTCAGCGTCCCGGACCGGGAGAGCGCCCAACGCTTCTACGGCGGCGTGTTCGGCTGGAAGTTCGTCGACCAGGGCGCCGACGCGGGCCACTACACGATGTGCGAACTGGACGGCGTACCCGTGGCGGGCATGATGCAGCCACCGCAGGACGGCGCGGAGATGCCGCCCCAGTGGAGCGTGTACCTGTCCACGGGGGACGTGGACCGCGCCGTGCGTACGGTCACCGGCAACGGCGGTCGGCTCATGGTCGACCCGATGGACGTCATGGACGCGGGCCGGATGGCGTTCGGGATCGACCCCGCCGGCGCGGTGTTCGGCATGTGGCAGCCGGGCCGGCACATCGGCTCGCAGCGGTGGGGCGACCCGGGCTCGGTGGGCTGGTCCGAGCTGATCACCCGCGACGGCGGCACCGCCGACGCCTTCTACCAGTCGATCTTCGACTACGACCGGCAGGAGCAGCTCAGCGGCGGCGACGTCGACTACTCGATCTGGAGCGCGGGCGGCGAGCAGGTCTGCGGCCGCTGGGCGACCGCGGACCAGACACCGCAGTGGTCCACGTACTTCTCGGTACGGGACACCGACCGTTCCATCGAGACCGTGTCCGAACAGGGCGGCCGGGTGGAGCGCGAGCCGTGGGACACCCCGTACGGGCGGATGGCCACGGTCACCGATCCGTGGGGGGCGCAGTTCTACCTCGCCGGTCCGACGAACGGGCACTGAGGCACCGGTCGCGACGTCTCGGCCGATGTCTCCGGACGGTGCCGCGCATGACACCATGACTACCGGTCGCGGTCATGGCACCATGGCTGCCTGTCGGCACAGCGAGGTGAGGGGCGATGACCGGTACGCAGACCAGGGCGACCCGGCAGCGCGCCGCAGTCCGTGAGGTGCTCGCCGAGACCGACGAGTTCCGCAGCGCCCAGCAGCTGCACGACCTGCTCCGGCAGCGGGGCAACCCGATCGGCCTGACCACCGTCTACCGGGCCGTCCAGTTGCTCGCCGACAGCGGCGAGCTGGACGTGATCACCATCTCCGGCGACGAGAAGCTGTACCGGCAGTGCGCCAAGCAGACCCATCACCACCATCTGGTCTGCCGGGAGTGCGGCCGGACCCGTGAGGTCGACATGCCGGCCGTCGAGCAGGCCGCCGCCCGGCTGGCCAACCGGTACGGCTTCGAGGACGCCCGGCACACGCTGGAGATCTTCGGCCGCTGTCCGGACTGCGTCGCGGCCGACCCGACGGCCGACGACGAATCGGACGCCACGGGCTGACGGAGCCGGCCCACACGCGGCGCCAGCCCACACGATGCCGGCCCACACCGTGCCGGCCCACGCCATGCCGGCCAGCACGTGCCGGCCGGCGGCGCACCACCGACCGGCACCGCGTGGCTCAGCGGTCCAGGATCGTCCGCAGCGCCGCGTCGAGCTGACCGGCGTCGGCGGCACCGGTCGAGCGCCAGCCGATCACGCCGTCGGGCCGGACCAGCACCGCGCCGCCGCCCGACAGGCCGTACCGGCGGGCGAAGCCGCCCTCCGGGTCGAGCAGTTCGCCGCCGATCAGGTGCCCGTCGATGCGTACGCCGAGCCCTTCGGCGACCTTCGCCGCCGCGGCCGTCCACTCCTCGTCGCCGGAGAGCAGTACGAAGCCGTCGAAGAACAGCTCGCGGGTGGACACGGTGACGCCGTCGCGGGCCAGCGCGACGTGCGGCGCGCGGGTGCCGGGCCGGCCGCTCGGCGCGTACGGGTCCTCGAACAGTCCGGCGGCGCCGTCCTCCGCGACGAACGCGCCGGTGGGCATGGCGTAGCCGAACAGCAGGGCGGCGGCGTCCACGGGCGGCGGCAGGGTGTCGTCGACGAGGTCGGGGCGCTGGCGCTCGATCATGTTGGCGTACTGCCAGTCGGCGACCCGGGTGACGAGGGGCAGCTGCTCGGCGCTGTGGCCGCGCAGCAGCCCCGGACCCGCCGCGCCGTTGACCACGGCGGCGAGCTTCCACGCGAGGTGCACGCCGTCGAGCATGGCGGTGTTGCCGCCCTGGCCACCGGTGGGCGGCATCAGGTGGGCCGCGTCGCCGACCAGGTGCACCCGCCCCTCGGACATCCGGTCGACGACCCGGTGGCCGATCTCCCAGGTGTTGGCGCCCAGTACCCGGACGGGCAGGTCGGCGATGCCGACGATGGTGCGGATGACGTCGACGACCTGCTGGTCCGTCCGGTCCGGGTCGGCGCTCATCGCCGCCACGTACTCGCCGGGCACGTCGGTCGAGACGAAGGCGCCCGATCCGCCGGGCAGCGCCGGGTTCTGCAGGTAGTACATCAGCACGGCGGTGTCGGGGACCCGGTCGACGAGGTCCGCGGCGAACAGCACGGTGGTCTGCGAGCCGAACGTGTTGCGGGACCGGGTGCCGATGCCGAGGGCACCGGCGATGGTGCCGCGGTGTCCGTCGGCGCCGACCAGGTGGTCGGCGGTCAGCTCGTACCGTTCGCCGGTGGTCAGGTCGGTCAGCTCCGCCCGTACCCCGTCTGCGGTCTGGGTGAACGTGTCGAGCCGGGTGCCGAACCGCAGGTCGGCGCCGAGTTCCGCGGCACGGGCCGCGAGGACCGCCTCGGCGCTCTGCTGGCTGGCCATGCCCATGGGCGCGGGGCTCAGGGCGGCGTAGTCGGGGAACTGTTCGGAGAAGCTGTGCATCACCCGACCGGTGACGCTCTCGCAGATGGTGATGGTCATCTCGGGCCGGCCGGGCGGGGTGGCGGCGAGGATCGCCTGGGTGAGCCCGACCGCGTCGAGGGCCTCCATGACGGTCGGCTGCTGACCGCGTGCCTTGGGCTGGTTCGAGGTGGACGGATGCCGGTCGACCAGGGTGGCGCGTACGCCGTGGTGGGCCAGGAAGAGCGCGGTGCTGGTGCCGGCGAGGCCGGCGCCGACGATCAGGACAGGGGTGTGCTGGCGGTTCATGGGTGCCCCGTTTCACGACGTAAGCTAATCCGAGAGGTAGGATATCTCGATGCATCGAACATCTTGATGCAGCCAAGTATTACCCGGAAGTCAGAGTGACGTCAAGGAGCATCGCAGTGATGTCTAAAGGACGTCGGGAAGAGTTGTACGCGGCGCTGAACGAGGCCATGCGAGAGTCGGCCTCCCGAACGGTCATGCTGCACCAGACCGTCGCGGAACGGTTCGGCCTCAACTCCACCGACATCAAATGCCTGGACCTGGCCCGGGACGAGCCGCAGATCACCGCCGGCCGACTCGCCGCGCTCACCGGGATGAGCACTTCCGCCGTCACCGCCGTCATCGACCGGCTCGAACGGCGCGGCCTGGTCGAACGCCGCCGCGACCCCGGCGACCGACGCAAGGTCATCGTGGTACCCACCGGTCGGCACCTGGAGACCGGCAGCGCGATCTTCGCCCGGCTGGCCGAGGGACTGCAGGAGGTGCTCGACGAGTACGACGAGGACCAGTTGGCGTCCTTCGTCAGCCTCATGACGCGGATGAACCAGCTCGCCCACGACTTCACCGCCGCCCTGACCGACGAGCACCTGACCGAGGAGAGCACGCATGACCAGTGATCGGCTGTTGGTGCCGGCAACCGTGTTCATCGCGCTGGTCGCGGCGATGATCGGCAGCCTCGGGGCGCCACTGATCACCAGTGTGGCGGTCGAGTACGGGGTGACGCTCGCCAGCGCGCAGTGGACCCTGACCATCGCGCTGCTCGCCGGCGCCGTCGCCACCCCCGTCCTGGGCCGGCTCGGGTCCGGGCCGCACCGGCGGGCCACCGTACTCGGCACGCTGGCCGTGGTGACGGCCGGCAGCCTGCTCACGGTGGTGCCGCTGCCGTTCGGCTGGCTGCTCGCGGGCCGCGCCGCGCAGGGTGTGGGGCTGGGCCTGACGGCGCTGATGATGTCCGTGGCCCGGGACCATCTCCCACCCGAGCGGGCCCGCTCGGCGATCGCCATGGTCGCGGTCGCCTCGACCGTCGGCATCGGCATCGGCTACCCGTTGGCCGGTCTCCTCACCGACCTGGGCGGGGTCCGGGCCGCGTACGGGCTGGGCCTGGCCGTGGCCGTGCTCGCCCTGGTCACGGGCGTCGTCAGTGTCCCGCGCGCCGCCGCCGGACGCAGCGCGCACCTGGAC
>JBAUUM010000926.1:0-8412 GCA_049582705.1 Actinocatenispora sp. | reverse complement strand
GCCAGGGTCAGCCCTCGCGGGCGGCGCGCGCGGCGTCCAGTCGCTGCCGCGCCCCGTCGAGCCACTGCTGGCACACGTCGGCGAGCTTCTCGCCGCGCTCCCACAGCGCCAGCGACTCCTCCAGCGTGCTGCCGCCGGCTTCCAACCGCTCCACCACCCGGGCCAGTTCGGCGCGGGCCTGCTCGTAGCTGACCGCGCCGTCCGGCTCCGCGTCCCCGGTCGGCCGTGCCGGCCCGGACTTTGCCGCCTCGCTCACGTTCGTCACTCTACGCACACCTCGTCACCCGTCGCCGCGTGCCTCGGCGGCGAGTTCGCCGCCGGCCAGCCGCAGCCGCAGGCGGTCACCGGGCTCGACGTCACCCGGGTCGCGGACCACGGCGCCGTCGGCGCGCTGCACGATCGCGTACCCGCGGTCCATGGTCGCGGCGGGTGACAGGCTACGCAGCCGGGCCCGGGTGTGGGCGAGGTCGCCGCCGGCCCGTTCCAGCCGGTGGGTCAGGCAGCGTCCGGCCCGCGCGCGCAGCGCCTCGATCTCCTCGGCCCGGCCGTCGAGCAGCTGACCCGGGCGGGCCAGTACCGGCCGGGACCGCAGCGCGGTCAGGGTACGGCGCTCCGCGTCGAGCAGGTGGTCGACCGCCCGGTCGAGCCGCTGCCGGGCCGTGTCGACGAACCGCCGCTCCTCGGTGAGGTCGGGGACCACCCGCTTGCCCGCGTCGGTCGGGGTCGAGCAGCGCAGGTCGGCCACGAAGTCCACCAGCGGCGTGTCGGTCTCGTGGCCGATCGCGGACAGTACGGGGGTGCGGCAGGCGAACACCGCCCGGCACAGCGCCTCGTCGGAGAACGGCAGCAGATCCTCCACCCCGCCGCCGCCACGGGCCAGCACGATCACGTCGACCTCGGGGCTACGGTCCAGGGCCTCCAGCGCGTCGATGATCTGCGGTACGGCCGTGGGGCCCTGCACCGCGACGTTCACCGTCTCGAACGCGACCGCCGGCCAGCGGCCCGCCGCGTTCTCCCGGACGTCCCGTTCGGCCGCGCTGGCCCGCCCGGTGATCAGGCCGACCCGGCGCGGCAGGAACGGCGGTCGCCGCTTGCGTGCCGCGTCGAACAGGCCCTCGGCGGCCAGCAGCTTCTTCAGCCGTTCCAGCCTCGCCAGCAGCTCGCCCAGGCCGACGTGCCGCAGCTCGTCGGCGCGCAGCGACAGCGTGCCGCGCCCGGCGTAGAACTCGGGCTTGGCGTGTACGACGACGCGGGAGCCCTCCCGCAGCGGCGGGTCGCACTCGTCGAAGGCGTCCCGGAAGCAGGTGACCGACAGACTCATCTCCGCCGACGGGTCGCGCAGCGTGAGGAACACGAGGTTGGCGCCGGGGCGGCGGCTGACCTGCGCCACCTGGCCGTCGACCCAGATCCAGCCGAGCCGGGCTATCCAGGACCCGATCTTCTGGCTGACCACCCGGACCGGCCAGGGCTCGGCCGGGCTGGTCCGACCGGCACTGGCTGCGAGGTTCGCTGCGGGTTCGGCCACCCGACCAGCGTACGGAGTCGTGCACTGTCGGGTGCGAACAGTGCGACGTGTCACGGATGTCATGGTTCGGGGCAACGCGGTCGGGGCCCACGTACCATGGCGGGTGTGACGAAGGTGGGGGGCGATCAACCGGTGAAGCGGGTGCTTCTGGCCCGGCCGCGCGGCTACTGCGCCGGGGTGGACCGAGCCGTCGAGACGGTCGAACGCGCCCTGGAGCTCTACGGCGCGCCGATCTACGTGCGGAAGCAGATCGTGCACAACCGGCACGTGGTCGAGACCCTGGAGGCCAAGGGCGCCATCTTCGTCGAGGAGAACGACGAGGTGCCCGAGGGTGCCACGGTGATCTTCTCGGCCCACGGCGTGGCGCCGCAGGTGCACGAGCAGGCCCGCGACCGGGGCCTGCGGGCCATCGACGCGACCTGCCCGCTGGTGACGAAGGTGCACCAGGAGGCCCGGCGGTACGCGAAGGACGACTACGACATCCTGCTCATCGGGCACGAGGGGCACGAAGAGGTCGTCGGCACCAGCGGCGAGGCACCCGAGCACGTCACCCTGGTCGACGGTCCGGAGGGCGTCGCGAACGTGACCGTCCGGGACCCCGACAAGGTGGTCTGGCTGTCGCAGACGACGCTGTCGGTGGACGAGACCCTGGAGACGGTGGACCGGCTGAAGGAGCGCTTCCCGGGTCTCCAGGCGCCGCCGTCCGACGACATCTGCTACGCCACGCAGAACCGCCAGCAGGTGGTCAAGCAGATCGCGCCCGACTGCGACGTGCTGATCGTGGTCGGATCCCGCAACTCCTCCAACTCGGTGCGGCTGCGTGAGGTGGGCCTGGAGGCCGGCGCCCGGGCCGCGTACCTGGTCGACTTCGCCTCCGAGATCGAGGACGCCTGGCTGTCCGGCGCCACCACCGTGGGCCTGACCTCCGGCGCGTCCGTGCCGGAGAACCTGGTCCGCGACGTGACGGCGCACCTGGCCGAGCGGGGCTTCGACACGGTCGAGGAGATCACCTCGGTGCGCGAGACGATCACCTTCGCGCTGCCCCGCGAGATCAAGGTCGAACTCGCCGCCCGCGCCGCCGCCGACGGTTCCTGACCGACCCCGCGTTCTGGCCGCTCCGCCCGGCGCTTCTGCCGTGCATGCCATGCCGACACTCCCACTTCGGGCCGGCCAGCGTCCCGAGGCGGTCCGCGCTGTCGGTGGGTGGGTCTAGCGTGAGGCCGGAGCCCCCGGCCGCGCAGAGGAGACCGTCGTGACCACGCTGGCAGACCGACCCAACACCGCCGTGCTGGTGATCGACGTCCAGGTGGGTGTCGTCGCCGGCACCCACCGGCGCGACGAGGTCGTCGCCACCATCCGCTCGCTGGTGGACCGGGCCCGCGAGGAGGGCGTCCCGGTCGTCTGGGTCCAGCACTCCGACGAGAACGTGCCGACGGGGAGCGATGCCTGGCAGTACGTGCCGGAGCTGACACGTCGAGAGTCGGAACCGTTGGTGCACAAGGGTTACGCCGACGCCTTCGAGGACACCGAGCTGGAGCGGGTGCTGGCCGAGGGTGCCGTCGGCCGCCTGGTCGTGACCGGCGCGCAGACCGACGAGTGCATCCGGTCCACCATCCACGGCGCCTGTGTGCGCGGCTACGACGTGACGCTCGTCGGCGACGCGCACACCACCGAGGACCTGAGCGAGTGGGGTGCGCCGACGCCGGACAAGGTCATCGCGCACACGAACCTCTACTGGCAGAACCACCGGGCGCCCGGCCGTACCGCCGGAGTCGCGGAGGCCAAGGACGTACCGCTCGGCGGCTGAGCCGCCGGCCGCCGCGGCCACGCAGCGTCGCGCCGGTCAGCGGGAGTGGGACTGGCGGGCGTCCTGGGGTGGTGCGGTCTGCTCGCGCTCGACCGGGACCCGGGGCAGGTCGTCGAAAGCGACCAACGCGGAGTGCTCGCTGGCGACCAGTTCGGGTGCCTGGAGCTGACGGCCGGCCAGCTCGACCTGCGGCGGCGCGCCGAGCGCCTCGGCGGCCTCGGCTTCGCCGGCGACGCCGAGGTCGGCGAACTTGCGGGCGGTGACCAGCACGCGACTCTCCAACGACCCGACCGTCTTGTTGTACGCGGTGACCGCCCCAGACAGCGCGCCGCCCAGCTTGGCCACGTGGCTGCCCATCGTGGCGAGCCGGCCGTACAGCTCCTTGCCGAGCCGGTGCACCTCGGCGGCGTTGGCGGCGAGCGCGTCCTGCCGCCACGCGTACGCCACGGTGCGCAGCAGCGCGATCAGGGTGGCCGGCGTGGCGATCACGACGTTGCGCGCGAACCCGTGCTCGAGCAGCGTCGGGTCCCGCTGCAACGCGGCGTCGAGGAACGTGTCGGCCGGCACGAACAGCACGACGAACTCGGGTGTGGTCTCGAACGCCGACCAGTACGTCTTCGCGGACAGCTGGTCCACGTGCGCGCGGAGGTGCCGGGCGTGCGCGTCGAGCCGGGAGTTGCGGGACGGCTCGTCGCGGGCCTCCATCGCCTCCAGGTAGCCGGTGAACGGGGCCTTGGCGTCCACCACGACCTGCTTGCCGCCGGCCAACCGGACCACCAGGTCGGGACGTACGCCGCCCGCGTCGGTGACCGCGCTGACCTGCTCGTCGAAGTCGCAGTGCTCGACGAGGCCGGCGGACTCGACGATGCGGCGCAGCTGGTGTTCGCCCCACCGGCCGCGGACCTGCGGCGCGCGTAGTGCGGAGACGAGCTGGCCGGTCTGGGTGCGCAGCTGGTCGGAGGTGCCGGCCACCTCGCGCAGCTGGGTGCGCAGCTCGGCGTACGCACCGATCCGGGAGCGTTCCATCTCGCTGATCTCCCGTTCGTACCGGGAAAGGCTCTCCCGCAGCGGCGCGACCAGCGTGCCCAGCGTCTCCTTCTGTTCGCGCGCGGCGTCGTGGGTCAGCGTGCGGAGCGACTGTTCGAGGCGCTGCTCGCCGGCGTTCGCGGTGGCCAGCCGCTCCTGTAGCCGGGCGATGTCGACGGCGGAGCGGGACCGCGCGTGCAGCACACCGATGACGATGCCCGCGGCCAGACAGATCAGCGCGACGACGAGGGTGACGGCGACGTCCATGTCGTAAGAGCATGCCCGCTGAGTGCGACAGATTGACGGACCGCGACAACCAGGGTGTGTCGCGTCGTTGGGGCATAACGGACGGCCCGGCGCTGCCGGCGGGTCGCGGTTCGTGCCGACCGGGTACCGTCAAATTATGACGACGGTCATTCTGGTCCTGGTCCTGGTGGTCCTGGTCGGCGGCGGCATCTTCTGGTGGGCGCGGTCCAGCCGCCAGCGCGCCGAGCAGGCCCTGGGTGACGCGCGCGCCGACGCGCAGCGCTGGTACGAGCGGCTCGGTGGCCAGGTGATGAACCTGGTCGCGAACGACGACACCGCGGTCAAGCAGGCGCTCGTCGACGCGGGGGAACGGTACAACGCCGCCGGCAGCCAGCTGGACCAGTCGAAGACCACGAAGCAGTTCGAACTGGCCGGCCACACCGCGCTGGAGGGTCTCTACTACGCGCGCGCGGCCCGCACCGCGATGGGCCTCGACCCGGGGCCGGACCTGCCGCCGATGCCGGGGCAGCGCACCGCCGGTCAGCTCACCCAGGAGCGCGAGGTCACCGTCGAGGGCAAGGAGTACCGGGCCCGTCCGCAGGCCGCGTCGGACACGCCGTACTACTACCCGGGTGGCATGGTGGGCGGCCGGCCGGTTCCGGGCGGCTGGTACTCGGACCCGTGGTGGAAGACCGCGCTGGTGGCCGGTGCGAGCGGCATCGGCACGGCCCTGCTGTTCAACGCGTTCATGACGCCCGGCTTCGGCGGATACGGAGGCTACGACAGCGGTTTCGCCGACGGCATGGACTACGCGGACAACGACGGCGGCGGTGACGGCGGCGACGGCGGTGGTGGCGGCGGCGACATGGGCGGCGACGGCGGCGGCTGGTTCGACGGCGACGGCGGTGGCTTCGGCGACTTCGGTGGTGACTTCGGCGGCTGACCCGCCGGCCGGCCGCGGGTCAGGCGCGACCCGCCGGTCTCAGTCGTCGCGGTGACGACGGCGGGGCCGGCGCTTGACGTCCACACCGCCCCAGAACGCGAAGCCCTTGATCCGTACCCGGGGGCCGTGGCCGTCACCGGGGCCGCTCGCGGTGTCGTCGAAGCCGCCCATGAAGCCGAATCCGTCCACCCGTACGTCGAGGTCGTCGGGGACGATGATCTCGACGCCGCCCATCACCGCGTACGCCTGGATGGTGACCTCCGCGGCGGCGAACCGGGCGTCCCGCAGGTCGAGCACGACGCCGCCGAGGAATGCCACGGTGATCTGGGTCTTCGGTACCAGCCAGTTGCCCCGTCGGGTCGGACCGGACATCACGCCCACCACGACCCGGGTCTCCTCGGCCTGGTCGGCGTCGGTGTCGATCCGTGGGTGCCGGGCCGGCCGGTTGCCGGAGGTCGGTACGACCGTGCCGTCGGCGACTCCGGGCAGGTCGGCGAGCACCGGTTCGAGTTCGCCGTAGGTGCGTGCCGAGTACACGGTGTCGAGACGGTCCTGCAGTTCGTCGAGGGTCAGCCGGCCTTCGCCGGCCGCGGTGTGCAGCACCTGGGCGACACGTTCGCGGTCGGTGTCCGACGCGCGCAGCCGGCGCATCTCGGCCTCGTGGTGCGCACCGATCCGGTCGCCGCCGGAGTGTGTGCCGCCGGAGCGCTCGTCGCCGGAGCGTGCGCCGCCGGAACGCTTGTCGCCCGAGAAGTCGGGGCCCTGGGAATCCGCCACGTCTGCCAGCGTAGGCAAGGCCGGCGACGAGCGGTACGGCGTGGTCCGCCGGAGCGCCCGGTCGGTACCGAATCGGCGCCGTGGCGTGGTTCGCCCCGGGCGCCGAGCCGGGCCGAGCACCGAGCACACCGAGCACAGTCGCGAGCGGGTCGGGTCGCGCGCGGGTCGGGTCGGTTCGGGTGCTGCGCCGGCTCAGTCGCGGTTGTGCAGATGTGCCAACGGAAGCGGGCTGTGCCCCTTGACGGTACGGATCGCGATGTTGCTGGTCAGGTCGGTGACCGAGGGCAGGCTCAGCAGCTTGTCCAGCAGCAGCCGCTCGTACGCGGCGAGGTCGGGCACGACGACCTCCAGCAGGAAGTCGAACGCGCCGGACAGCAGGTGGCAGGAGACGACCTCGGGCAGGTCGGCGACCGCCTGCTCGATCCGGTCGGCGGTCTCGCGCGAGTGTCCGGCGACCTTCAGTTCGACGAACACCGTCAGGCCCAGCCCGACCGCGAGCCGGTCCACCTCGGCCCGGTAGCCGGTGATGACGCCCTCCCGCTCCAGGTGGTTGACGCGGCGCAGGCACGGGGAGGGCGAGAGGCGTACCCGTTCGGCGAGCGCGGTGTTGGCCAGCCGGCCCTCGGCCTGTAGCGTCTCCAGGATCCGGCGATCCACCGCATCTATGTTCGTGTGCGCCATCATTGCCTCCAGATGCCGGTATTTGAGGCTCATTATTGCGTGAGCTACAGGTCCGATAGCACGATTTGCCATCGCATGCCGGGCCGGCTGAGGCATCGTAGTGACGTGACGTTCTCGGCCCGCTCCCCACAGTCAGCCGACCGGTCCGCGCCGGGCGTCGACGGTGCCCGCCTGCTCTCCCGGTGGCAGGCCGTACCGTTGGCCATCGGCTCGATCGCCGGCTCCGGCATCCTGTTCCTGCCGTCCGCCGTGTACGTGCAGTCCGGCGCGAACAGCATCCTGGTCTGGGTGCTCGCCACCGTCATGTGCGTGCCGATGCTGCTGATGTTCCAGGACATGGTGCGCGACAACCCGGGCGGCGACGGGATCGAGGCGTTCATCCGCGCCGGGCTCGGCGACACGCTCGGTCGGTGCGTCCCGGTGATGTTCCTGTCCCTGGTCATCGTGGGGCTGCCGGCCGGCGCGCTGGTGGCGGGACGGTACGCGACACAGGCGCTCGGCGGCGGTGCGGGCGTGCAGACGCTGGCCGCCCTCGCCGTACTGGTCGCCGCGCTCGCGACGAACCTGGCCGGGGTGCGGGCCAGTACGAGGCTGCAGCACGCCGCGGTCTGGGCGCTGGTGGCGATGGCGGTGGTCCTGATCGGCTCCGCGATGCCCGGTGCCGGAGACCACCTGCCCGCCCTGCATCCGCACCTGACGCACCTGGGCCTGCTGCTGCCCGGCGTGGGGCTCGCGTTCTGGGCCTTCGCCGGGTTCGAGAACCTGACGTTCCTCAGCGGCCAGTTCCGCAATCCGCGCCGTGACCTGCTGCCGGTCGGGGTCATCGCGCTGGTCGTGTACGGGGTCCTCACGGTCCTGCTCACCGTGGCGATCGCGGTGAGCATCCCGCGCGGCCAGGTCGACAGCGTGACCGGCCTGCTGCAGTTGGCGGGCCGTACCCGGATGCGCGGACTGCTGGTCGGTGCGGTGGCCGTGATCGCCTTCGGCGCGATGGTGCTCAACGCCGTCGCCTGGGTGTGGGGGGTGAGCCGGCTCGTCGCGGCGGCGGGGCGTACCGCGATCCTGCCCCGCCCGCTCGCGAGTACGACCGGCGACGGGGTGCCGCGTCGGGCGCTCGGCCTGCTCGGGGTGTTGTTCCTGGTCACCGGCGGCGTGCTGGTGGCGTTCCCGGCCCTGCTGGTCGACGCGCTCGCCGCGACCAGCGGCATCTTCATCCTGCTGTACGCGCTGAGCATCGTCTCGTACGCCCGGGTGCGCGGCCTGACGCTGCGTACCGCGCTCAACGCGCCGCCGCTGGTGCTGCTCGTCGCCACGCTGGTGGAGTCCGGCTGGCGCTCGGTGTACGGGCTGGTGGCGTTGGCCGTCGCGGTCGCCTCGCAGCTGGTGGTGCGCCGGCGTCGTCGTGCC
>JBAUUM010000925.1:0-4230 GCA_049582705.1 Actinocatenispora sp. | reverse complement strand
CCGTCGGCGGCCGACCCGATCGCCTGCACCGCCGCCGCCCACACGTCGTACATCGTCTTGTCGCCGAGCGCGCACTTGCCCCGCGCGGCGATCCCCTCGGCCGCGTCGCGCAGCATCGCCGCGCAGCCGGCGGCGTCGAGGGTCGTCGCGTCGCCGGCGGCCTTCGCCGCCCGCAGGAAGGCGGTGCCGTACAGCGCGCCCGAGGCCCCGCCGACGGTACTGACCAGCCGGCGGCCGACCAGGTTGAACACCGCACCGGGCGTGCCGGGTGGGTCGGCGTCCAGCGCTTCCACCGCGGCCCGCATCCCGCGGTCCAGATTGGTGCCGTGGTCGCCGTCCCCGACCGCGGTGTCCAGTTCGGTCAGCAGGTCACGAAGTCCCGACACCGCCTCCGCGTACCGGCGGACGACGGCAGCGGCATCCTCGGCGGTCAGTTGGTTGTCAGTCACGGCGTCCTCATCCTCGGTACGAGTTCATCCGGTCGAGCCTGAGCCTTACCGCTACCCGCCGGGCGCCGTCGGCTACCACGGCCTCGCGCGTCCCGGCGGCATCCGCCCGTCGGGGCGCGGGCCGCGCGGCGGGGCCCGGTCACGGCACGGCTAGTCCCAGCGCAGGGCGGCGGTACGCACGGGAGCATCCCACAGCCGGGTGAGCTCGTCGTCGAGCACCAGGACGGTCAACGACAGGCCCAGCATGTCCAGCGAGGTCATGTACTGGCCGACCAGGTTGCGCGTCACCCGGATGTTCCGGTCGGAGAGATCACGCACGGCCGCGCGGGCGGCGATCGCACACTCGATCGGGCTCGCGGACCCGAGGCTGTTGACGAACAGCAGCACGGACGGTTCGCCGGCCAGCAGGTCGGCGGGGAAGTCGTCGAGTACCGCCGCGAGCGCGCGTTCCACCAGGGCGTCGACGGGCTCCATCGGGCGCCGCTCGCGGCCGGGTTCGCCGTGGATGCCGACACCGAACTCGATCTCGTCGTCGGCCAGTTCGAACCCGGGCCGACCGGTGGCGGGCACGGTGCCGCCGGACAGCGCGAAGCCCAACGAACGGCTCCGGGCGCACACCCTGCGCCCCAGCTCGACGACGGTGGCCAGGTCGGCGCCCTGCTCGGCGGCCGCACCGCAGATCTTCTCCACCAGTACGGTCGCGCCCACCCCACGCCGGCCGCTGGTGTAGGTCGAGTCCTCCACCGCGACGTCGTCGGCGACCAGGACGGTGCCGGTCTCGACGCCGTCCGCGTCGAGCAGTTCGGCGGCCATCTCGAAGTTCATCACGTCGCCGGAGTAGTTCTTCACGATGAGCAGCACGCCTCCGCCGGTGTCCGCGGCGCGGGCGGCGGCCTCCACCTGGTCACTGGTCGGCGAGGTGAACACCTCCCCTGGGCAGGCGGCGGACAGCATTCCGGGGCCGACGAAGCCGACGTGCATCGGCTCGTGTCCGGAGCCTCCACCGGAGACCAGCGCGACGTGGCCCTGCGGTACACCGTCGGCCCGCACCACGTACGTCGGGTCGGTGGCCAGCGTGAGCAGCTCGGGGTGCAGCAGCGCCATCCCCTCGAGGGCCTCGGCCACCACGGCCTCGGGCTTGTTGTACAGCCGCTTCATCGACATACCTGCCCCTCGTTCACGTGTGGTCGCCCATCATCGCAGCCGGTGTGCGGGGGTGGTGCCCGGCACGGCCCGCAAAGCTTTCTAGGAAGCTAGAAGCAAAACGTGAGCCGCCGATGATCAACCGATCTCGAGGATTTTGGTAAACACTCAGCAAACTCATAAGTTTTCTGCTTATCCTGCGCGGCGATGAAGGTGAAGAAGGCGGTTAACTCAGTCTTGCGTCGGGCCACGGGGCTCGAGCTGGTCCGTGTTCGGCACACCAAGGGCGGACAGCGGATTCCCCGCCCCGAACGCCCCGAGCGCCTCCTTGAGGCCCCGGTGTTCGTGCTCTCGTCGGTGCGCAGCGGCTCCACCCTGCTCCGGGTCATGCTCGGCAGCCACTCCCAGCTCTACGCCCCGCACGAGCTGCACCTCAACGACGTGCGGGTGAACCTCAGCAGCTGGTTCAGCGAGTCCTCCATGGCCGACCTCGGCTTCGACAAGCAGGAGCTCACCAACCTGCTGTGGGACCGGACCCTGGACATCGCGCTGAAGCGCAGCGGCAAGCGGACCATCGTCGAGAAGACCCCGAACCATCTGCTGGTGTACCAACGGATCGCGGAGAACTGGCGCGACGCCCGATTCATCTTCCTGCTCCGCCACCCGGCCTCGATCTACCAGTCCTGGCACAGCGCGCGACCGAACATGAGCCAGGACGAGGCCGTCGAGAGCACGCTGAAGTACGTCACCAAGCTCGAGGAAGCCCGGCACGAACTCACCGGCATCGACGTCCGGTACGAGGACCTCACCACCGACCCCGAGGCCCAGACCAGGCGGATCTGCGAGTACCTGAAGATCCCGTGGGAACCCGGCATGGTCGACTACGGCGAGAGCGGGCAGACCACCTTCAAGCGCGGGCTGGGCGACTGGTCCGGCAAGATCCGCTCCGGCAAGCCGCAGGCCGGCCGGCCGCTGCCCAAGCCGGACGAAGTGCCGGAGGGTCTGCGCGGCATCTGCCGCACCTGGGGATACCTCGCCGCGGAGGAAGCCCGCTCCTAGGTCGTGCCGACACCTCACGTGCGCGCGGGGCGATGATGGTCGATGATGACAGCAACGGGACAATCAGTCACCGGTTGCACACATCATCGACACATCGTCGGAGGTGGCACAGTGACGTGGTACGGCTCGGCCAACCCTGAACCTGGCCCGCACGAACAGCGCGACCCCGACCAGACACGGGTGGTCGGCTACCGGGGCGAACCGCCGCGCCGACAGCCGCACTTCGACCCGACCCGGCTGTGGACCGGCGGCGCGGTCACCGCACTGATCGCCGCCGGCTTCGCCGTGGTCGGCTTCCTGGTCGTCCGCGGTGTGCTGCGCATGCCGATCATGGGAGTACACGCGAGCGGCGACGTCTTCGCGCCGACGATGATCGGCTACACCATCGGCGCGGCGGTCGCCGCGCTGCTGGCCACCGGCGTCATGCACCTGCTGCTGGTGGGCACGCCCCGGCCGCTGTTCTACTTCAGCTGGATCGGCGCGCTGTGCACGGCCATTCTGGTGCTGCTCCCGATGGGCGTGCACCAGGTCTGGTACCGGGTCCTCCCCACCGCCCTGGTCGACCTGGTCATCGGCATCGCCATCACCGTGATCGTCCGGGGCACCGCGGCGGCCAGCATGTCCCAGCCCCGGCGCGGCATGCCGCCGAGTCTCTGACCGCCCGGCGGATCGCGGAGCACCCGGCACACCGCGGAGCGGCCCACCGAGGTCCTGGACGCCCGGTCAGGGGCGCGCCGCGAGGAACTCGCGGGCGCCGCGCAGCCGGGTGCCCAGCAGCGCGCTCGCCCGGTCCGAGCACAGCCGGGTGTCCGCCGGCAACACCGCACCGAAGTCCGCCGCCCGGCCCGACGGCAGCCGGTCCAGGTCCAGGCCGTCCCGTGCGGCGACCAGACGGCCGAACTCGTACCAGCTGCACCCGTCCGGCCCGGCCACGTTCAGTACCCCGGCGAAGTCGGAGGCGCACAGCTCCAGCAGGGCGTCGCTGAGGTCGTGCACGTGCACCGGGGTGCGGTACAGGTCGGTGAACAGAGCGCCCGGGGCGCCCTCGTACAGCTCGTGCACCAGGCGCTCGTGCTTGCTCTGCCCGTCCCCGACGATCAGCGGCGTCCGCACGACGACCGCGCCCGGCGCGACCGCCCGGACCACCGTCTCGGCGGCGGCCTTCCCGGCGCCGTACCGGTGCACCGGGTCGGGCTGCGCCGACTCGTCGTACGGGCCGTCGGCGCCGGACAGCACCGCGTCGGTGGAGACGTGGACGAGACGCAGCGCGCGGTCCGCCGCCGCAACGGCCACCGTGCCCGCGCCGTCGGCGACCACCGCCCAGTCGTTGCGGTCCCGGCCGGCGGCGGTGTGCAGCACCACGTCCGGCCGTACGTCGTCGACCAGCGCCCCGACGGCCCGGCGGTCGGTGATGTCCAGATTCCGCCACGCCACACCTGGCACGTCCGCCGCGGCGCGGTGGAACGTCCCGGTGACCGTCCATCCGGCGGCGACGGCACGCTGCGCCACCCGGGCACCCAGGTACCCGCTGGCACCGGTGACCAGCAGGCCGCGCGGCGACCGGCGATCGTCTCCGGAT
>JBAUUM010000924.1:0-9092 GCA_049582705.1 Actinocatenispora sp. | reverse complement strand
CCGCGGACCGGGCGATCGCCGCCGGACGGCTCGCGCCCGGCACCGCGGAGCCGTTGCTCGGGGTGCTCGCGGAGCGCTCCGATCGGACCCGGCCGTGACGGCGCCGCGCCGTCCGATGGTGGCCACCGACCGGGCGGGACTCTGGCGACTGCGCGCCGGCCTGGCCGGTCGGGTCGGGGTGGTCATGACGCTGGGCGCCCTGCACGAGGGCCACGCGGCGTTGATGGAGGCCGCCCGCCGCGACTGCGACCACGTCCTGGTGACGATCTTCCTGAACCCGCTGCAGTTCGGCCCGAGCGAGGACCTGGACCGCTACCCGCGCACCCTGGAGGCCGACCTGGAACTGTGCGCGGCCGCGGGCGTGGACGCGGTCTTCGCGCCGACGCCGGAGGTCGTGTACCCCGAGGGCCTGCCCGCGGTACGGGTCGACCCGGGACCGTTGGGCGCCACGTTGGAGGGCGCGAGCCGGCCCGGCTTCTTCCACGGCGTACTGACCGTGGTGTTGAAGCTGCTACAGCTGACCCGGCCGCACGTGGTCTTCTTCGGTGAGAAGGACTACCAGCAGCTCACCCTGGTCCGCCGGATGGTGCGGGACCTGGACGTACTCACCGACGGTGTCCCGGTCGAGGTCGTGGCGGTGCCGACCGTCCGGGAGCCGGACGGGCTGGCGCGGTCCAGCCGCAACGTGTACCTCTCCGCGGCGGACCGACAGGTGGCGGCAGTGCTGTCCGCGGCGCTGCGGGCGGGTGCCCGCGCCGCGGTGGAGGGTGTCGACGCCGCGCTGCGGGCCGCCCGCGACGAGCTGACCGACGCCGTGGAACTGGACTACCTGGCACTCACCGACCCGCAGCTCGGCGCGGCGCCGGTGGCGGGCCCGGCCCGGATGCTGGTGGCGGCGCGGGTGGGCAGCACCAGGCTGATCGACAACGTGCCGGTACGGATCGGTCCCGATCCCTCCCTCGCCGGCACGGACCTGAAGGGGACCGATGTTCCGAACGATGCTGATGCGGCCGCCCGACCGGGCGGTCGTGAACCGGCCGGGCACGGACCCGACGGTCGTGACGCGGGTCGGTCTGCCGCGCGGTGACCGGGGCACGGTGACCCGGTGACGATGACTCCCGTCGGGACCGGCGTGTCGGAGCGACCACCGCCCTGCGCGGGCGGTGCGGACCTGGTGGTGCCGCGGCTGCTGGCGGCCGGCACCCCGGGCTGGACGGACGAGACCGATGTGTGCGTGATCGGCTCCGGCGTGGCGGGCCTGACCGCCGCCCTGCACGCGCGGGACGCCGGGCTGCGGGTCACCGTGGTCACCAAGGTCAACATCGACGACGGGTCGACGCGCTGGGCGCAGGGTGGCATCGCCGCCGTGCTGGACCCGCACGACACAGCCGCCGCGCACGCGGTGGACACCCGGGTGGCGGGGGTGGGCCTGTGCGACCCGGCCGCCGTGGACGTACTGGTGTCCGAGGGGCCGGCCCGGGTCCGTGAGCTGATCAAGTTCGGTGCGTCGTTCGACCGGAACCCGGACGGGAGCCTGGCGCTGACCCGGGAGGGCGGTCACCGGGCGAACCGCATCGCGCACGCCGGTGGCGACGCGACCGGCGCCGAGGTGCAGCGCGCGCTGCACGCCGCGGTACGCCGCGACCCGTGGATCAAGCTGGTGGAGCACGCGCTCGTGCTGGACCTCCTGACCGACCGCACCGGACGCGCCTGCGGCGTGACGCTGCACGTACTGGACGAGGGCAGCCCGGACGGGGTCGGCGCGATCCTCGCCCGCGCCGTGGTGCTGGCGACCGGCGGCATGGGCCAGGTCTTCGCGGCCACCTCGAATCCCGTGGTGTCCACCGGGGACGGGGTGGGCCTGGCGCTGCGGGCCGGCGCCGCGGTCACCGATCTGGAGTTCATGCAGTTCCATCCGACGACGCTGTTCGTCGGCCGGGACGGCGTCGACGAACTGGCGCAGCAGCCGCTGGTGTCCGAGGCGCTGCGCGGCGAGGGCGCCCACCTCGTCGACGGCGCGGGCCGGCGGTTCATGGTCGGTCAGCACGAGCTGGCCGAGCTGGCGCCCCGCGACGTGGTCGCCAAGGGGATCATGCGCACGATGCTCGCCGACGGCACCGACCACGTGTTCCTGGACGCCCGGCACCTGGGTCGGGACATGCTGGAGGGTCGGTTCCCGACCATCACGGCCCGGTGCCGGCAGGCCGGGGTCGACCCGGTCGACGGGCTGATCCCGGTGGCGCCGGCCGCGCACTACGCCAGCGGCGGGGTACGTACCGACCTGACGGGCCGCACCTCGGTGCCGGGCCTGTACGCCTGCGGCGAGGTGGCGTGCACCGGCGTGCACGGCGCCAACCGGCTGGCGTCCAACTCGCTGCTGGAAGGGCTGGTCTTCTCCGCGCGGATCGGCGCCGAGCTGGCCCGCGACCTGCCACCGCAGGGCGACCCGGTCGCGCCCGCCGACTGCCCGCAGTGGGTGGTCGACCCGTCGGTACGTCGTGACCTGCAACGGAGCATGACCCGGGGCGCCGGGGTGTTGCGCAGCGCCGACTCGCTCGGCCGGACCGGTACGGACCTGCACCGGCTCGCCGGCACCCGGTCCC
Organism: Actinocatenispora sp.; assembly: GCA_049582705.1. Lineage (GTDB taxonomy): Bacteria > Actinomycetota > Actinomycetes > Mycobacteriales > Micromonosporaceae > Actinocatenispora. The sequence goes on along the minus strand of JBAUUM010000924.1, from coordinate 6,489 downwards.
GGCCGCACACGGAGGCGTGGGAGGCGACGAACCTGGTGACGGTGGCCGCCGCGCTGGTCACCGCGGCCACCCGACGGCGCGAGACCCGGGGCTGCCACTGGCGGGAGGACTTCGGCTCGGCCGACGACACGTGGCTGGGTCATCTGGTCGCCACCATCGATGCCGGTGGCGTACTGCGGGAAACCTTCGAGGGGAGCGTGGCGTGACGGGCCAGCCGATCGTGGATCTTGTCGCCGGCGCGGGTCTGGACCCGGACCTGGTGTCGGAGGCGGTACGCCGAGCCCTGGCCGAGGACCTGGGCCCGGACGGCCTCGACGTGACCAGCGTGGCGACCATCCCGGCCGGGCAGGTCGACACGGCGGAGCTGGTGGCCCGGGCGGACGGTGTCGTCGCCGGCCTGCCGGTCGCGGCGGCCGTGTTCGAGATCGCCTCCGACGGTGCGACGCGCTTCGAGGCGCGCGTTCCGGACGGATCCCCGGTGGTCCGGGGCGACGTACTGGCGGTGGCGACTGGCCCCACCCGGGCGCTGCTCACCGCCGAGCGCACCGCGCTGAACCTGCTCTGCCGCGCCAGCGGGGTCGCCACCCACACCCGGCGCTGGGCCGACGCGCTCGCCGGTACTGGCGCGCAGGTGCTGGACACCCGCAAGACCACGCCGGGGCTGCGCTTCCTGGAGAAGTACGCGGTGCGTGCCGGCGGCGGCGACAACAAGCGGATGGGCCTCTACGACGTCGCCATGATCAAGGACAACCACGTCCTGGCCGCGGGTGGCGTCACCGCCGCGTACCGCCGGGTCCGGGAACGGTTCCCCGACGTGTCGGTGCAGATCGAGGTGACCACGGTCGCGGAGGCGCTGGAGGCGGTGGCCGCCGGCGCCGACTTCCTGCTGTGCGACAACATGTCGCCGGCCCTGCTGCGCGACGTGGTGGCCGCGGTCGACGGCCGGGCCGAGCTGGAGGCGACCGGCAACCTGACGCTGGCCACGGCGGCCGAGTACGGCGCCACCGGGGTGCAGTACCTGTCGGTCGGCGGGCTGACGCACTCGTCGCCGATCCTGGACATCGCCATGGACCTGCGGAAACGAGCCGGTTGATGCTGCTGTGCATCGACGTGGGCAACACCCAGACGGCGCTGGCCACCTTCGACGGCGACCGGCTCACCCACTCGTGGCGGATCAAGACCGACAGCCGGTCCACGGCCGACGAACTGGCGCTGACCTTCCGGGGGCTGCTGGACGGCGACGCGATCGCGATCACCGGCATCGCTGCCTGCTCGACGGTCCCGGCGGTACTGCACGAGCTGCGCACCATGTTCGGCCGGTACTACGACCACGTGCCCGTGGTGGTGGTCGAGCCGGGCATCCGTACCGGCGTGCAGTTGACGTACAACAATCCGCGTGAGGTCGGCACCGACCGGGTGATGAACACGCTGGCCGCGCACACCCTGTTCGGTGGGCCGTCGGTGGTCGTCGACTTCGGCACCTCGACCAGCTTCGACGTGGTGAGTGCCCGGGGCGACTTCCTCGGCGGCGCGCTGGCGCCGGGCATCGAGATCTCCGCGGACGCGTTGGCGACGAGGGCCGCGCAACTGGTCAAGGTGGAGCTGGCCCGGCCGCCGCGGGCGGTCGGCAAGAACACGGTCGAGGCGCTGCAGAGCGGCATCCTGTACGGCTTCGCCGGCCTCGTCGACGGCATCGTGGAGCGGATCGTCGCCGAGGTGGGTGAGCTGCGCGCGGTGGTGGGCACCGGCGGGTTGGCGCCGGCCGTGGTGGCGGAGTGCCGCACCGTCACCCACCACGAGCCGCACCTGACCATGGTCGGCCTGCGTCTGGTGTACGAGCGGAACCAGCCCTGACCGCCTGAGTGGCGGAGCGCTTCGCCCGGTCGAATAGGACACTAATTCGTTTTCTGGTACTTTTCTTCATTCCGAGTAATTACCGGCATGAAGGGGACGAAAAAACAATATGCGTATGTCCGAGGGCGGCGGACGATGCCCGGTCAGCAGGACGGGCGATGGCCGGGTCGCCGAGGTGACCAGTTTCGATCATCTCGATCCGAAGGTGGCTCAGGACGTCTACGAGCGCCTCGGCGAGCTTCCGGCGGTGGCGCGGTCCACGGCACACGGCGGGTTCCTGGTCGTCCGGGGCCATGACGAGGTCAGGAAAGCAGCGCTGGACGGCGCCGTCTTCAGCTCGGCGGTCAGCGGGCTCGGTGCCGCCGCGGTGGTCGCCGAGATCGCGGAGGTCGATGCCCCGCTGTTCGAGACCGACCTGGATCTGCACATCCAGTGGCGTCGCCTGCTCCAGGACGCGTTCACCCCGCCGGCCGCGGCCCGCCACGAGGCCTACGTTCGCCGTCTGTGTCGTGCGGCCATCGCCGAGTTCGCGCCGCGCGGACACGCCGACCTGGTCACCGCCTACGCCCAGCGGGTCCCGCCGCTCGTCGTCGCGTCCCTGCTCGGGATCCCCGAGTCCGAGCGGCCCGCCGTGGCCGAGCACGCGCGTGCGCTCGCCGCCGCGTCCAGCACGGAGGACGCAGCCCGGATCGGGCGCGACTACGCCGACCTGCTCCGCGCCCAGATCCGGGCCTGTCGGGACACCGACCGCGACGACGTGCTGGCGCGCGTGGCCAAGGCCCGGATCGGGGGACGCCCGGCGACTGAGTTCGAGCTGGTGAAGTTCGCGTTCGTGATGATGGCCGCCGGGCACCTGACCGCCACCGACGAGACGGCCAACGTACTGCTGGAGCTGGCGACGGACGGCGCGCTGCGTGCGCGTGTCGCCGCCGACAGGTCGCTGATTCCGGACCTCGTGGAGGAGATCGTGCGCCACGAGCCGGCCGTGGCGGCGACGGGACGGGTCGTCGTCACGGACACGGAACTGGGTGGCGTCCCGCTGACGGCGGGCGACCGCATCCTGTTGACCTGGGGAGGCGCGAACCGTGACCCGAAGCGCTTCCCCGACGGGGACACCTTCGATCCCGACCGGCCGCGCAGTCCGCACCTCGGCTGGGGCGCCGGCGCGCACCGGTGTCTGGGCCAGCATGTGGCACGGCTCGAACTGCGGATCATGCTCGAGGAGCTACTCGCCGCGATCCCCGATTTCCAGCTCGAACCGGGTGTGACGCCGGTGCGGACGTACGGCGTCATCCGCGGTGTGGAGTCCCTGCCCGTGCGGTGGCCGACCGCGTCGCCGCGGCGAACCCGGCGAGGGCCGGGCCCGCGGTGCGGTCAGCGGCGCCCGGCCTTGTAGGCGACGGTCAGGTAGGGCAGTTCGAAGCTGTCCCGACCGGCCAGGTCGGGATGGCTGCGGCACAGGTCACGGATGCCCGCCTCCAGCTCCGCCTGCCGGTCCGGCGTGGCGGTGAGGTAGTACGAGCGGGACTTGACGAGCGTGACGAGCGCGTCCGGGTCCATGGAGATGCCGTGCCGGAACTCGCCGCGTTCGACGGGGCCGAATTCCGCCGGCAGCTCCAGGCCGTGGTTGCCCGCGTGGTTGCTGCCGTCCTGTGAGCCCAGCAGCTCGCTCATCTGTCCGACCCACGATTCGGAATCGTCGCGGATATTCCAGATAGGGGAGAAAATGCCACCCGGCCGCAGCACGCGGGCGATCTCCGGGTGCGCCTTTTCCACGTCGAACCAGTGGTACGCCTGGCCGGCCACGACCGCGTCCACGCTGGCCGGTTCCACCGGGATCTGCTCGGCCGACCCGGCCGCCGGGGTCACGCCCGGTGAGGTCTCAGCCAGCCGCTTCAGCATGCCCAGGTCCGGTTCGACGGCGATCACCTCGTGGCCCGCGTCGCGCAGTACCCGGCTCAACTTGCCGGTACCGGCGCCGAGGTCGACCACTCGTAGTGACTGTGTGCCGAGCATCCAGGCGATGGCCTCCGCCGGATAGGTCGGCCTGATCCGGTCGTAGAGGTCGGCCGCGGGACCGAAGGATGTGCGGTGGGCCTGCCACTGCTCCGTGTCCATGGTGCTCACCCTACGGGGCACGGAGATTGGGGCACCAGTGCGTACTACCAGCGCTGGATTACCGGCAGTTAGTCTGACGGCCTGTTCCTCCCGCATGTATCAGCAGACAGAGAGAAGCCGTGAGCAGCGACCAACCGGTGAGATCCGGCGAGGCGATCCCCTCCGATCACCATGACGACGACCTTCCCGAGCAGCTCCGGATCCGCCGGGAGAAGCGCGCGAAGATGCTGGCCGAGGGCCAGGAGCCGTACCCGTTGGGTTTCGCCCGTACGGCGACCCTGGGTGAGGTACGGGAGCGGTTCCCGGACCTGCCACCGGACACCGACACGGGTGAGTCGGTGGCCGTCGCGGGGCGGGTCATCTTCGTGCGGAACACCGGCCGGCTCTGCTTCGCCACGTTGCGCGGCGGTGACGGTACGGAGCTGCAGGCGATGCTGTCCGCCGCTCAGGTGGGCAAGGAATCCCTGGACGAGTGGAAGCGCCTCGTCGACCTGGGCGACCAGGTCGGGGTCGAGGGAAACGTCATCACCAGCCGGCGCGGTGAACTCTCCGTACTGGTGGATCGCTGGGTGATGACGTCGAAGGCGTTGCGTCCGCTGCCGGTCGCGCACCGGCCGTTGTCGGAGGAGGCCAGGGTCCGGCAGCGCTATGTCGACCTGATCGTCCGGCCTCAGGCCCGCGAGATGGTACGGACCCGCGCCGCCGTTGTCCGGAGTGTGCGGGAGACGCTGCACGAGCGCGATTTCCTGGAAGTTGAGACGCCGATGCTTCAGTTGTTGCACGGCGGCGCGACGGCGCGACCCTTTGTGACGCACTCCAACGCACTCGGCATCGACCTCTACCTGCGAATCGCGCCCGAGCTGTATCTGAAGAGGGCGGCGGTTGGCGGAATCGAGAAGGTCTTCGAGATCAACCGCAACTTCCGTAACGAGGGGATCGACTCCTCGCACTCATCTGAGTTTGCCATGCTCGAGTTCTATGAGGCATATGGGAACTATGACACGGTCGCGACGCTGACCCGTGAGCTTGTTCAGCGCGCCGCAGTAGCGGTACACGGATCGACCGTGGTATCCCATCATGACGGCCGCGAGTTCGACCTCGGAGGTGAATGGCGCGAGGTCACGATGTATGGTGCCATCTCCGATGCGCTCGGTGAGGAAGTGACGCCAGCGACAAGCTTCTCGCGGCTCGTCTCGTACGCTGAGCGTCACGATATTAGTGTGGATCCGGCCTGGAGGCCGGGAAAACTGGCCGAGGAGTTGTTCGACGAGCTCGTGTCGGATCGTCTGGTCGCGCCCACCTTCGTGCGCGACTATCCGGTGGAAACCTCGCCGCTGGTGCGGCAACATCGGACGGTGCCGGACGTCGTCGAGAAGTGGGATCTGTACGTCCAGGGATTCGAACTCGGCACAGGCTACTCGGAACTCGTCGACCCGGTCGTCCAGCGCGAACGTCTGACTGCGCAGTCCCTGCTCGCGGCCGGTGGCGACCCCGAGGCTATGCAGTTGGATGAGGACTTCCTGCGCGCCCTGGAATATGGGATGCCGCCGAGCGGCGGAGTGGGAATGGGGATTGACCGTCTCCTGATGGCACTGACTGGCCTCGGTATCCGGGAGACCATCCTCTTCCCGCTGGTCCGGCCTGAGTAGTTGCCCACCGGGGAACCGGTCATTCGCGCCGCGCCGGGCGGAAAGTAACCCCGGTCGGTGGTGGCTCGGACTCCACACGTGTACCGAATTGCGGGCCCGGTCAACTATTTGCCAGCGCGATGAGTTATTGTTTTTCTCATCTGTATTGGTCGGGACCACCAGAAGGGATCGCGCTGTGGCGCAGAAGGTACAGGTGCTCCTCGTCGACGACCTGGACGGGGGGGAAGCCGAAGAGACGGTGAAGTTCGGTCTCGACGGCACGAACTACGAGATTGACCTTTCCGACGCCAATGCTCAGACGCTGCGTGACGCACTCGCTTCATATGTCGGCGTTGCTCGCAAGGTCGGGCGGGCCGCGTCGGTACGTGGCGGCACCGCTCCTCGCAACCGCGCCGCCTCGTCGGCGGCCAGCGACCGTGAGCAGAATCGCGCAATTCGCGAGTGGGCGAAGCGGAAGGGTCTGGAGATCTCCGATCGAGGACGTATTTCCCAGGAAATCGTTGACCGCTACCACGCCGAGGCGGGTCGCTGACCGACGATTGAGAAGACTTGGCGGCCTTCCCCGGACCGTCACGTTCCCGTAGCCCGGACGCGCTGATGCCGTCCGGGCTACGTTGTGTTCTGGCCCACGACGGCCGCTCGCCTCGTGCCTCGGCCGGCGCGGCGTGGCCGTCCCGTGAGGCATGCTCGAGGTGGCCCGGCCCGGACCGGCCCGTGGCCCGGCTCGTGGCCCGGCCCGTGGTTCGTCGAGCCGGGCTGTGGTTCGACCCGTTCCGTCCGCCCTGCGCGGGGCGTGCCCCGGCGGGCGGCCGCGGGGCGGCGCGTGCTCAGGGGTGACCCGGCGGGCTCCGGCGTCCCCGCGTGCGGA
>JBAUUM010000923.1:0-5385 GCA_049582705.1 Actinocatenispora sp. | reverse complement strand
CGCCGATTCATTCGGCGTTTCGCTGCACAGAAACGAGGCACCCCGCGAACTGTGCAGCAACACGCCACGCCAATCGGCGTGTCGCTGCACAGAAAGGGGAGGCGGCGTCGACTACCGAAAGTGGCGCCTCCGTTGCCACCCGACGTGCCCGTGACGGTCTCTTGACTCCGGGAGCCCCCGGGTTCTAGGTTCTGGTCAGTGGTCAGACCAGAGCGTGGGTACCCGTAGCTCCAGAACGTCGACGCAGCTCCCACCGCCTCCGGGGCCAACCGGTGATCACGTGTCACACGCCTGCCGGGACCGGCGGGCCGGGAACGGACACTCGAGGAGGACGGCATGAGGCGAACGACGGGCCGGGTCCGGAGCCTGGCACTGGTCGGCGCTGTCGCCGTGGCCCTGACCTCGCTGACGACCGCCTGCGGGTCGGGGTCGGACGACGGCAGGGTCACGCTGAAGGTCTGGGACCCGGGGCTGCTCGGCCACACCGTCGACGGCAAACCGGACCCCAAGAGGTCGTTCATCCACCGGGCGGCGGCCGCGTACGAGAAGAGCCACCCGAAGGTCACCATCAAGATCAGCGAGACCTCCGGTGACATCTCGGCGTCCTCCAACCAGTTCCGCGCCGCGTCCATGGCCCGCAACGGCCCGGACCTGCGGATCGGCTTCACCGGCGGCAACACGTTGTCGTTCAGCCACTTCCTGGAACCGCTCAACCAGGTCTTCAGCCCGGCCGAACGCGCGAAGCTGCGCGGCTGGCGCACCGTCACGGAGAACTACTCGGCCAAGGGCAACATCCTGGCCCTGCCGTACGGCGCCGGGTCGTACTTCTACGTCTTCTACAACAAGAAGCTGCTGTCCAGGGCGCACGTGGACCTGAGCACGCCGCCCAGCACCTGGGAGGACATGCTCGCGGTCGGCAAGAAGGTCAAGGCCGCCGGCATCAACCCGTTCTGGACCACCAACCAGGAGGGGTACGTCGGTGCCTGGGTCGTCGCGGCCCTCGTCGGCGGAGAACTGGGAGCCAACGCGTTCACCGACATGTACGCCGGGAAGACCAGCATCGACAACCCGGCCATGGTCAAGGCGTACCGGGCGTTCGCCCAGCTGTACTCGGAGGGGCTGACCAACAAGGACGCCGGTTCGGTGGCCAACGGTCAGGCGCTGTCCGGGTTCGTCCAGGGCAAGGGCGCCATGATGATCAGCGGCGGCTGGAACAACCACGACATCGACAAGGCGCTCGGTGACGACGTCGGGGCGTTCCCGGTCCCGACCCTCGCCGGTGCCGCGCACCCCGGCATCCTCGCCGGCGGGCCGAACGTGGCCGTCTCGGTGACCAGCTACACGGAGCACAAGGAGGAAGCCAACGCGTTCCTCAAGTACCTCGCCCAGCCGAAGGTGATCGACCAGTACGTCGAGCTGAGCCAGACCGAGGCGTCGAACAGCACCGACGCCGACGCGTCGGTCATCACCAACCCGCTGCTCAAGCAGCAGGCCGCGGCGGTGAAGAAGTCCGAGGCGGTGTTCCCCTTCGACAACGTCATGCCGCAGTCGGTCATCGACGGCTTCTACCGGCTCAACGCCACGGTACTCACCGGGCAGACGTCACCGCAGAGCGCCGCCAAGCAGCTCGCCGCCGATCTGAAGCAGGACCCCAAGTGACCCGGTCGGTCTCCGCGCCGACCGCCGACCAGGCGGTGCAGTACCGGGGGGTCAGGGCACGGTTCCGCGCGCCACGGCGCCGCGGGGACCGGCCCCGGACCCCCCGCTGGCAGCGTCGGGAGCAGATCGTCGCGCTCGCCGCGGTACTTCCCGCCGTGATCGTGGTCTTCGCCTTCATGCTCTACCCGATCGGGTACGCGGTCTGGTTGTCGTTCAACAAGTCCGACGGGTTCGTCTCGACGTTCACCGGGCTGAGCAACTACACCGACATCCTCACCTCCAGCCTCGTACACCAGGTGTTCCTGGTGAACCTGAAGTTCCTGGTGTCGGTGCCGCTGGTCATCTTCGTGGCGTCGGTGTGCGCGGTGCTGCTCTACGAGGAGTACTTCGGCTGGCGGTTCTTCCGGGTCGTGTTCTTCATCCCGTCGGTGCTGTCCACCGCGGTGATCGGCCTGATGTTCAAGTCGACGTTCGCGTACCACGGGCCGGTCAACTCGATCCTCGAGGCGGCCGGGGTCGCGCCGATCGACTTCTTCGCCCGGGCCACCCCGGCGATGTTCGTCATCATCCTCGCGCTGGTCTGGTCGGGTTTCGGATACCAGATGCTGATCCTGCTCAGCGGCCTGTCCGCGATCGACCCGGAGATCTTCTCGGCCGCGCGGGTGGACGGCGCCGGCTGGTGGCAACGGTTCTGGTACATCACGATGCCGAACATCCGGCGCCAGCTCGCATTCGTGTGCATCATCAACGTGCTGTACACGTTCACGTCGCTGTTCGGCTTCATCTTCGTGATGACCGCCGGCGGACCCGGGTACACCACCACGACGCTCGACTACCTGATCTACCAGGAGGCGTTCTCCAACGCCGACATCGGCCGCGGGGCCGCCCTGGCGATCCTGGTCTTCCTGCTGATCGGCGTCATGACGGTGGTGCAGCTGAAGATGTTCCGCGCGTCGGAGGAGAACTGATGGCAGGCACGCTGCGACGTCGTCGCGCCGAGATCCCGATCGTCGCCCTGCTCGTCGTCGTCGCCGTCACCATCGTCTACCCGGTGGTGTTCGTGGCGTTGACCTCGCTGCGCAGCAACACCGACTACCTGCGCAACCCGTACGGGCTGCCGGGCGCGGTGAGTCTGAGCAACTTCCGCACGCTGCTGTTCAACTACGGGCTGGCCGCCGCCGCCCGCAACAGCATCGTCGTGGTCGGGTCCAGCATGCTGGTGACGCTCGTACTGGCCATGCTCGCCGGGTACGCCCTGGCCAAGCTTCCGGTGCCGGGCAAGCGACTGGTCAGCGCGTCGCTCGTGTCGGTGATGCTGGTGCCCGGTCAGGTCCTCATCATCCCCATCTACCTGATGCTCTCCAAGGTGCATCTCGTCGGCGGGCTCTGGGGTCTGCTGGTCGTGTACGTCGCGACGAGCCTGCCGTTCGCCGTGTTCTTCCTGACCACCGTGTTCCGCGGGGTCCCGGACAGCATCCTGGAGGCGGCCCGCATCGACGGCGCCGGTTTCGTACGGACGCTGCGCTCGATCGTCATCCCGTCGTCGCTGCCGGGCATCGCCACCCTGTGCGTGCTGCAGTTCCTCGGCATGTGGAACGAGCTGATCTTCGCGTACATCCTGATCACCGACGAGTCGAAGCGGCTCATCACGCCGGCGCTGGCCAGCATCGGCGGCAAGTTCGTCACCGACCAGCCGCTGGTCGCCGCCGGGCTGATGGTGACGGCGCTGCCGCCGCTGCTGCTGCTCGGGTTCACCTCCCGGTTCCTCATCAAGGGCATGACGGCGGGGGCCACCCGTTGACCGGCGACGCCGACCGGACCCTCACCGCGGTCCTGGGATCCACCGGGGACGGTGCCACGTCCGTCGGATTCACGTTCGGCGGTGCGCCGGTACTGCTGCCGGGCGACCTGGCGCGGGTCCGCGTCGACGGTGACGACGACCGGGGCCTGACCGACGTACGGGTCGAGCGGGAGGACCCGGACGGGCTGGTCGTGGTCGGGCGGGTGCCCGGTACGGGCCTCACGGCCCGGGTCACGGTGCGGACCTGGCCGGCGCATTCCGTGGCGTACCTGACGGTGCGGCTGACCAACGCCGGCCCGGCGCCGCACGCGGTCCGCGCCGCCGACCCGCTGTCCGGTACGCTCGCCCGGCCCGTGAGCCGGCTGCTCGGGTTCACCTCCGCCTGGGGTGCCGAGTACGAGCCGCAGCGGGTCGAGGGCACCGGCGACGTCAACTGGTCGGTGTCCAGCGGCCGGTCCTCGCAGGGCCGCAGCCCGTGGGTCGGGCTGGAGTGCGACGGGTTCGGGCTGGTGGTCTGCCCGGTGTGGAGCGGCAACTGGCACGTGTCCGTCACCGGAGCCCACCCGGTCGGCCGACTGTCCGCCGGCATCTCCCCGGAGGGCTTCGAACACCGGCTGCCGCCCGGGGAGAGCTTCACGGCGCCCGGCGTGGTACTCGGCGCGGGACCCGACCTGGACTGCGCCGCCGTCGGCGTCGCGACCATGGTCGGCGCGCACTGGCTGCCCCGTACGCCCTGGTCCGACGCCCTGCCGGTGGAGTGGAACCACTGGTGGCCGTACGAGGACGGGGACATCGACGAGGCCCGGTTCCTGGCCAACAGCAGTACCGGGGCGTCGCTCGGTTTCGAGGTCAGCACCCTGGACGCCGGCTGGTTCGGGGCCGCCGACCCGGACGCCGACTGGACCCGGGTCCGCGGTGACTGGCACCTGGAGAACCGCGCCCGGTTCCCGCGTGGCGTCGCCGCGGTCGCCGACGCGGTCCGCGCCCGGCAGCAGCGGTTCGGGGTCTGGATGGAGCCCGAGGCGGTCGGCGTCGACGCGGAGCTGCGTACCGGGCGGCCGGGCCTGCAGGCCCGCCGGGACGACGACCCGCCGGCCACGCCGCTGGACCTCGCGGACCCGGGCTGGCTGGGGTACGTGTGCCTGGGCTCGGCCGAGGGACGGGAGTTCGTCACCGACGCCCTGGACTCGATGGTGGCCCGTACCGCCTGCTCCTGGCTCAAGTGGGACTTCAACCTCGACCCGGGCCTGGGCTGCTCCCGCGCCGACCACGGTCACGGCCCCGGCGACGGCCTGTACGCCCACTACACCGGCCTGTACGAGGTACTCGACGGGTTCCGCGCGCGGCACCCCGACGTACTGCTGGAGGCCTGCTCCTCCGGCGGACTGCGGCTCGACCTGGGGGTGCTTCGGCACGTGCACTGCGCGTTCCTGTCCGACCCGGACTGGACCGAGCACCACCTGCAGGTCCTGTGGGGCGCGTCGCTGATGCTGCCGCCCGCGGCGATGCTGCACTGGCCGTGGTCGGAGTGGCGCGGCAACCATCCACAGCAGACACTCGACGTGTCCGAACGCAGCGACCTGCCGGTGGCCGCGTTCGACACGATCGTGCGGGCCGGCATGCTCACCCGCTTCGGGGTTTCCCTGCGGCTGCCCGACATGCGGGTCGACCTGCGGGACCGGCTGCGCCGGCACGTCGACGTGTTCCGCCGCCTCGTGCGGCCGTTCGTGCGGGGCGGCGTGCTGCGTCGACTGACCGGGCAACCGCTGCGGTACGGGCGGGGCGAGCGCGTCCCGGCGTTCCAGCTCAGCCTCGATGACCGGCATCTGCTCGCCGCGTTCGTGCTCGGCCCGGACTCCGGCCCGGCACCGAGGCCCGGCCCGGCGGCCGGCGGCGCGATGCCGGACACCGTGACGGTACGGCCC
>JBAUUM010000922.1:0-16690 GCA_049582705.1 Actinocatenispora sp. | reverse complement strand
GGATCCGGTCCAGCGCGTGACCCGCGGCCGTGACCGCCCCGGCGCGCACCCTGATCAGGGTCGGCGTCGCGCCGCTGCAGTCGAACGCCTGTGCCGCCGCGCTGTCCCGGTCGACCACGGCGGTCTGCACACCCGGTCCGAACTTGGCCGCGTACTCCTCGGCCTCGTCCGCCGTGGACGTGTTGATGACGAAGGCGATGGTGGTGGCGGGCAGGTCGTCGGTACGCTTCGGCCACTCCTCCATGAGGGTGGCGCACGGCGCGCACGTCGGGGACACGAAGGCGACCAGGGAGTCCTCGTCGTTCAGGGACGACTCGCTGATCGTGGTGCCGTCCAGCGCGGGCACCGAGAACGACGTGACGGTGTGTCCGGTGCGCGGCAGCGACACCGACTTGCCGCGGCCGGTCAGTTCACGCAGGAGCCGGATGATCGCGGCGGACAGGGCGACGTTGAGGAGAGTCACCACCGCGAGGATGGCGACGACGACGGCGAGAGGTGTCATGGCCGACCTTTCATGGGATCAGGAGTCGCGTCCGGCGTACAGCGGGGACAGCAGGGTCGCCAGCGCGTCCCACGACAGGACGGCGAGCGCGGCGAACCCGCCGAGCAGTACGGATGCGGTGACGGCCCCGGCGCCGACCGGGCCGGCGGGCGCGGACACGTCCACCGCGAGTGCGCCGGCGGCGGCGAACGCCACCATGCCGTTACGGACCAGGTGTGAGGTCTTCAGCTCCGAGCCGGTGGATCCGAAGCAGTGGCAGGGCACCGCACGTCCGGTACGCACCGCGTAGGCGATGCCTGCGCAGAACACGACCAGCAGCGCTGCCGCCGCGGCCAGTCCGACCGGTACGGTGCCCGGCAGCGCGACCAGGACGACGGTGGCGGCCTCCGCCACGGCCATGGCCCCGGCGACCGCCGGCCGCAGCGACGCCGGTACGCCCAGCGGTGCCAGCGACGTCACGAACCCGGCGAAGTGTCGCGGGGACCGGAGCTTCCCGAACGCGGCGACCGCGAACACGATGCCGGTGAGTACCCGCACCGCGAGGACCAACTGTCCGCTCAGCATGGAATCCGTCCCGTTCCGGTGCCGGACATGCACCCTTCGATGCGCCTGGGTACCGGCATGGTTCCGCCGGCGTGGACGATGGTGGTGCCGCCCGCCCCGCCCCGCCGCGCGGGACGGAGCGGGCGGCGAACCACTAGGAGCAGGAGCCGGTGCAGCTGATCGTGCCGTGCGACTTGCAGCAGCTGTTGCCGTGCTCGGGCACGCAGGCGCCGGCCTCGACGCCGCCGAGGAACATGCCCAGCAGGCGGTCACCGAGCGCATTGAACAGACGAGTCATCGGGAACTCCTTCACTAGTTGCCGAACGGACGTCGTCAACGTAGGTGGCGCTGCTATCACGAACCTTGCCGCGCGCTGTCGGCGAGCAGGCCCGTCGCGCCGGCTCGGTGCCTCCGGCGGAGCGACGGCCGCGGACCGGCGGCGACGGTTCGGCGGCCAGGTACGCGCGTACCAGACCGTTGAGCCGGTACCGCGCGCCGCGGTCCGCCGACGGCTCGGTGATCTCGACCAGGTGCAGCCCGGCCAGTTCCTCGGTCAGCGCCGCGATGTCGTCGACGGACGCCCCCAGCCGGGCGCCGACCTCCGCATCCGTGGCCGACAGGTCGCCCAGGCGGAACAGTTCGAGCAGTACGGCCCGGGCGTCGTCGGACAGCAGCCGGTGGCTGGCGTCCAGGCTCGCCCGGACGCTGTGACCGCCCACGACCAGTTCGTCCAGCCGGCGGACGTCGTCGCCCATGCGACCTGCGACGCCGGCCGGGGTGAGATGGGTGAAGGCAGCCAGCCGGGCGCCGACGATCCGCAGCGCCAACGGCACCCCGGCACACACACGGACCAGATCCCCTACCGCGTCGGGGTCCTTCGCGGCCAGATTGGTGCCGGCCCAGGCGGTGAGGACCTGCCGGGCCGGCCCGGCGGCGAGCGGCGCGAGGGCGAGCCGGTGCCCGACGCCCAGCCCGGGCAGTACGCGCCGGCTGGTGATCAGGACGGCACAGCCGGGATCGGCCGGGAGCAGGTCCTCCACCTGGCTCTCCGTCGCCACGTCGTCCAGCAGGATCAGCATCCGTTTGCCGGCGGTCAGGGTGCGCAGCAGGGCGACGCGACCAGCGAGGTCCGCGGGCAAGCCGGGCGGGTCCGCGCCCAACGAGCGGAGCACGTCGCCCAGTACGGCCCCGGTGGGTCGGGCGGTCGAGCCGCCACCGAGTTCGACGAAGAGCTGACCGTCCGGGAAGAGCGCCGACACCCGGGTCGCGACGTGCACGGCCAGCGCGGTCTTCCCGATTCCCGGCATGCCGGACAGCACGATGACCCGGCGTCCGGCGGTACTGGTCGGACCGGCGAGCATCTCCCGCAACCGGGCGAGTTCGTCGACGCGGCCGGCGAAGCCGTACGCGCACGGGGGCAGCTGCGCCGGCACCGGAACGGGGCCGGGCGGCCCGGGCCGGTCCGCCCCGTGCGCGAGGATCTCGGCCTCCAGGTCGCGCAGCGCCGGGGACGGGTCGAGGCCCAGCTCGCCGCGCAGGACCTCGCGGGCGGCGCCGTACGCGGCCAGGGCCTCCGCCCGGCGCCCGGACCGGTGCAGGGCGAGCATCCGCAGCCGGTGCAGCTCCTCGCGCAGCGGGTGCGCCCTGATCAGGTCGTCGAGTTCGCGCAGTACCGCCAGGGGTGAGCCGTGTTCGAGTTCCGCGGCGATCCGCTCCTCCGCGGCGTCCTGACGGAGGTCGGCCAGCCGGGCCGCCACCGCCTCGGCCAGGTACTCCGTCACGCCGTTGAGTTCCGTGCCCTGCCACAGTTCGAGTGCCCGGCGGAAGCCCTCGGCGGCCTCGGCGTGCCGACCCGCGGCAGCCGCTGTGCGGGACCGCAGGATCAGGTCGTCGGCGGCGGCCAGGTCCGTGCTGATCCGCTCCGGTCGTACGCTGTAGCCGCCCGGTTCGGTGCGGATGAGGTCCGCGACGCCGGCCTGTCGCAGGATCGCGCGGAGTCGGGAGATCTGGACGTGCACCTGGGTGCGGGCGCTGCGCGGCGGCCGGTCACCCCACAGCAGCTGGGCCAGCCGGTCGACCGAGACGGTGCGGCCGGGATCCAGTGCCAACGCGGCGAGGACCGTGCGTCCCAACTGACCACCTATGTGGACGGTGCGCCCCAGCCGGGTGACCGACACCGTGCCCAGCACCGCCAGGCTGATCGGGGCGTCGCCGAAGAGATGCCCGGTGCCCGGTTCCGCTGCTGCCACCGGGTGGGCACCGTCGGTGCGGGTGGCGCCGAGCAACCGTGCGAGTGCCTCGGCGACGCCCGGGTGGGTGGGGTGCTCCGCGGCGACCGTGGCCAGCACGGTGGCGGCCTCCGACGGCCGACCGGCCGGCACGGCCAGCTCCGCGTACCGCAGGGCCGCGGCGGCCCGGGACGACTCCAGTTCGACGACCGCCGGGTGCTGGCGGAAGTGCGGGCTCAGCCCGCTGCCGAGACGCCCCCGCCACAGGCGCAGCGCGCGTTCCGCCAGCCCCAGCGCGTCGGCGTGGTCGCCACCGGCCGCGCGGGCCATCAGGTCCTGGAACAGCGTGGCGTCGACCCGGTCCGGTCCGATCATGAGCCGGTAGCCACCGCTCTCGAACAGGATGGCGTCGGGGTCGAGCAGCCTGCGCAGCCGGGACGCGTAGGTCTGGATCAGGTTGACCCAGCTGCGCGGCGGGTTCACGCCCCACAACGCGGCGGCGATCTCCTCACGGGTCAGCGGCTGCCGGGGCCGGAGCGCGAGCACGGCGAGCATGCTGCGCTCGAGCCTCGATCCGATGGGTAGGGGCTCGCCGGCCCACTCGACGGCGAACATGCCGAGGAGGTGGATCCTGGGGGTCGCGTCGCAGGCGGCGAGCAGCCGGCGGAGCGTCTCCGGGTGCGGCGAGCGCACCCGGCCCAGTTCGACGTCGCGCACCGTGTGCACCGCGACTCCGGCGCGGCGCGCGAGTTCCCGTTGGGTCAGCCCGAGGCGGTTCCGGGCGGACCGGATCTGCTGCGGTGAGTTGAACGCCTGCTCCATTGCATCCCCGTGCACTGCCTCAGCCGTAGAGGTAGGTAGGACCCATCATGTTCCGGAAGTTGTGTATGGCGACTGTCTGCCCCATATCCGAACTAAATCGTTACAGGTCAGCTCGCTTGAGGCCCGTTCAGCGTGCATATAGGAGTCAAGTAACGGGATGACCCACCCGTTGAACGCAGTATGTGTGTTTCCGGACAGGGCGCCGGTACCGTGAACCGGTGGCTTGTCGCCGGGCGCGCGGGCAACCGGAGACGCGAGCTACCGCGACTCGACGAGGGCGGCGAGGTTCTCCAGCGCCATCCGGGTGCCGGTCTCGTTGTCGGCGGCGGGCACCGTGTCGGGAATCCCGTCGTGTACGACGAGGACCTCGGTGCCGCCGTCCACGTCGGTCAGGACGGTCGTCATCGTCATCGTGCCGGCGAGCGCGGGATCCGCGGACTCGAACTCGAACACCTCGACCACCCGCTCGTTCGGCACGAGCGTCGCGAAGTGGCCGTGGTACGTGTCCGTCCGCCCGGTCGACTTGCCGACGCCGCCCGGCGTGTCGTAGGTGAGCGAGACACGGAACGAGCCGCCCTCGCGGGCGTCGAACTCGTGGACGTGGCTGCTCATGCCGGCCGGAACGCGCCACCGCGCGACCGAGTCCGGATCCAGCAGGGCCCGGTAGACCACCGGACGCGGAGCACCCATGCGACGGGACACCCGGGTCGAGTACACGGCCCCACCTTACGACCGGGTCGTTCGCACCCGCGCGACCTCGACCCGACCGGGCGCCGGCGGTCCACGTCCCGAAGTCCGGCCGGCGGTCGGGACACGCGGACGCACCCTGCCGCCCGGCCATCCCGTCACCCTCCGTCGTCGCCAGCAAATGCAGATGCCAGGCCAAGCAGCCCTTCTGTACTGTGGATGCGAGGCTGAATCGGCCTGTTGCCTGGCAGATGAGAAAGCTAGGGTGGTCTGGTGTCGATGTTCCGGATTGGTGAGGCCGCCGAGCTCCTGGGCGTCAGCGCGGACACCGTGCGGCGGTGGATCGACGCCGGCCGGGTCCCGGCGGCACGCGACGAGCACGGGCACCGGGTGATCGACGGCGTCGACCTCGCCGGCTTCGTCCGCTCGCAGGCCACCGAGCCGGACGGGACCGACGCGTCGTCGGCGCGCAACCGGCTCCGCGGGATCGTCACCGCCGTGGTCAAGGACACGGTGATGGCACAGGTCGACATCCAGGCCGGACCGTTCCGGGTGGTGTCGCTGATGAGCCGCGAGGCGGCCGACGAACTCGACCTGCGGGTCGGGTCGGTGGCGGTCGCGGTGATCAAGTCGACCACCGTCGTGGTGGACCGGCCAACCCCCACCGGCAGCAGAGGAAGGACCACCACGTGAGGGCACGATGGATCCGCGTCGCGGTGGCCGGCCTGGCCGTGCTGACCGCGGCCGGCCTGTCCGGCTGCGGCGGCTCGGACGGCGGCACGAAGTCCGACGGCAGGGCCAGCGGGCACGGTGTCACCGGCACCGTCACGGTGTTCGCCGCGGCCTCGCTGACCGAGTCGTTCACCACCATCGGCAAGGACTTCGAGAAGGCCCACCCGGGCACCACGGTGACGTTCAACTTCGCCGGTAGCTCGGATCTGGCCACGCAGATCAACCAGGGCGCCCCGGCGGACGTGTTCGCCTCGGCCGCGCCCAAGAACATGGCGACCGTGACCGACGCGGGCAACGCCCAGGGCTCCCCGGCCACGTTCGTGCGCAACCAGCTCGTGATCGCCGTGCCCAAGGGCAATCCGAAGCACATCGACGGGCTCACCGACCTGACGAAGCCCGGCCTGAAGGTCGCACTCTGCGCCGAGGAGGTCCCCTGCGGGGCCGCGGCGGCGACGGCGCTGTCCGCCGCCAAGGTGCACGTCAGGCCGGTGACCCTGGAACAGGACGTGAAGGCGGCCCTGTCGAAGGTGAAGCTGGGCGAGGTCGACGCCGCCCTGGTGTACCGGACGGACGCGAAGGCCGCCGCGACCGACGTCGACGGCGTGGAGTTCCCGGAGTCGGCGAAGGCGATCAACGACTACCCGATCGTCGTCCTCAAGGACGCGCCGAACAAGGCCGGCGCCCGGGCGTTCATCGAGTACGTGCGGTCCGACAAGGGCCGGGCGGTACTCACCGACGCCGGATTCCAGTCGCCGTAACCGTGACCGCCCGTGTCAGGCCCGCCGCGGTGACGCCGTCCGCGTCACCGCGGCGGCGTACCCGGACACGGGTACCGGTCGCCCTGCTCGTACCGGGAGTGCTCGGTCTGGCGTTCCTGGTGCTGCCGCTGGCCGGCCTGCTGATCCGGGCGCCGTGGGCGAGCCTGCCGCACCGGCTGACGGAGCCCGGCGTGCTCACCGCGTTGCGGCTGTCGTTGGAGACCGCGAGCCTCGCCACCGTCGCCTGCCTCGTGCTCGGCGTACCGCTGGCGTGGTTGCTGGCCCGGGTCGAGTTCCCCGGCCGGCGCGTCGTGCGCGCCCTGGTCACCGTTCCGTTGGTGCTGCCCCCCGTCGTGGGTGGTGTCGCGCTGCTGCTCGTCTTCGGCCGTCGCGGCATCGTGGGCGCCTGGTTGGACGCCGCCTTCGGGATCACGCTGCCGTTCAGCACGGCCGGTGTCGTGATGGCGGAGGCGTTCGTGGCGATGCCGTTCCTGGTGATCGCCGTCGAGGGCGCGATCCGCGGCGCCGACGCCCGGTACGAGGAGGCCGCGGCGACCCTGCGCGCCGGCCGGTGGACGACCTTCACCCACGTCACCCTGCCGCTCGTCGCGCCCGGTGTGACGGCCGGCGCCGTACTGTGCTGGGCCCGGGCGTTGGGCGAGTTCGGGGCCACGATCACGTTCGCCGGCAACTTCCCCGGCCGCACCCAGACCATGCCGCTGGCCGTCTACCTCGCCCTGCAGAACGACGTGCAGGCGGCCGTCGTACTGAGCCTGATCCTGCTCGTCGTGTCGGTGACGATTCTCGCCGCGCTGCGCGACCGGTGGATCAGCAGCCCATGACGAGCACACCCGGGCCGCTCCTGGACGCCGATCTCGTCGTCGATCTCGGTACCTTCGATCTCGACGTCCGGCTCCGGATCGCCGCCGGCGAGGTGGTCGCCCTGCTCGGGCCCAACGGCGCCGGAAAGACGACCGCGTTGCGGGCGCTGGCCGGTCTGCAGCGTCTCAGCGCGGGCCACATCCGGCTCGCCGACCACGACCTCGACCGGCCGGACCGTCGACTGTGGACACCCACCGAGGACCGGTCGATCGGCGTCGTGTTCCAGGACTATCTGCTCTTTCCACACCTGACCGCGCTGGACAACGTCGCGTTCGGGCTGCGCCGGCTGGGTGTGCCGAGGCGCAACGCCCGGGCACAGGCGGCCGGGTGGCTGGCCCGCGTCGGCCTGGACGAGCACATCCGCCGCAGGCCGCGACACCTGTCCGGCGGGCAGGCCCAGCGGGTGGCGCTGGCCCGCGCCCTGGCGCTCGGTCCGGAACTGCTGCTGCTCGACGAGCCACTGGCCGCGCTCGACGCCGGCACCCGGCTCGACACCCGCGCCGAGCTGCTCCGGCACCTGTCCGACCATCCCGGCGCGACGCTGCTGGTCACCCACGATCCGCTGGACGCGCTAGTACTCGCCGACCGGCTGGTGATCGTCGAACACGGTCGCGTCGTCCAGGAAGGGGACGCCGCCACGATCACGGCCAGGCCCCGGACCGAGTACATCGCGCGGCTGGTCGGACTCAACCTGCACCGAGGACGGGCCGACGGGCATTCGGTGCGGCTGCGCGACGGGTTCACGCTCACCTCGGCGGATCCGCTGCACGGCGACGCGCTCGTCGCGTTCCGGCCGTCCGCCGTGGCGCTGTACCCGGACCGACCCGACGGCAGCCCGCGCAACACCTGGGAGGCGACCGTGGCGGGCATCCAGCGGCACGGCGACAACCTGCGCGTCCAGCTCGACGGCCCGATCACGGTCGCCGCCGACATCACCCCGGCCGCCGCCGCCCACCTTCACCTCGCACCGGGCCAGCAGGTCTGGGCGGCGGTGAAGGCCGCCGAGACGCGCGCCTACCCCGCCGGGGGATCGTGATCCTGCTCGTGGGCGCGTCCGGGCAGGAACGGCTCGTTCCCGTCGACGGCGTCACGACATGCCGGGCACTGGCGCGCTCGCGGAGCCCCGATGGCCGGTTGCGGATACGACGGTGCCCGCCGCGCAGGGCGGCGGGCACCGGACGGTGTGCGTTGCGGGGACTGCGTCAGCAGCCGCCGCAGTTGTAGAACGTGATGTCCCAGTGCGAGCCCTCGTCGCAGTAGATGTTGCCGGAGCCGGACTGCCACTGCGGGTAGCCGTCACCCCGGTTGCCGATCTGACCGAACGTGCCGTGGACGTAACCGTCGAGGCAGCTGTTGTGGGCGACGTCGAGCTTGTAGCCGTTGTAGTGGCTGTAGGTGCCGTCGGCGTGGCCGACCTCGGTGCCACCGGTGATGTTGATGCCGCAACCGCTGGCGTTCCTCAGCGTGATGATGCCGCTGACGGTCGCCTGGTTGACCTGGTCGAACGAGGTGCAGTGCGAGTTGCTGCGGTCGGTGCACCCGCCGCTGGACGACCAGGTGATGCCGGCCGCCGAGAGCTGCGAGGCGGCCTGCGCCTGCGACAGCTTCGCCATCGGTTGGTACACGTGCGCACCGGCCGGCGCACTGACCGCGAACATCGCGGCGAGACCACCGATGACGGCCACCAGCAGGGTTTTGAGGGTGGTGGAGCGGGACATAAGCGACTCCCACTGGAGTAGACGATGTTACATCGTCCGATAATGCACCCATTTAAGGGGTTTACGGCTTCCAGAGTCGGCGCCGGCGCACCGAACTAGGTGACCTGCCAGACTTTCCGATCCCCGTCACCCACCTGTCCCACCTCTGACGACGTGGGACAGGTGGGCCAGGCTGTCAGGAAACGTCACCCCGACGGTGCGCGCCGCCTGCCGCCCGGCTCAGAGGTGCAGGGTCGTCGTGTGCAGGTGCGGGTCCGCCGAGATCTCGGCGTCGGTGAACCGTTCGGTCACCCAGCGCTTCTGGGAGAACAGTACGGTCTGGTCGGAGAAATGCGGTGAGGCCGGGTTGGCGGACTCCGAGTACGTCAGGACCGTACGGGTGCGCGGACCGTGCGCCGTCATCTCGACCGCCATGACGAAGCTGGTTCCCTTGGCGGCGTTCTCCGGGGCCGGATCGGTGCCGTCGTGGCCCGAGGTGGTGGACGCCTGGACGACGTTGAAGCAGCCCGGCGCCTCGTCGCCGCCGTGCAGCGGCACGCCGTGCCAGCGCATCGTGTCACCGGGGGTCGCATCGAGGGGAACGTCCTGGTCGGCGAGCTCACGCACGGCGTCGGCCAGGGCATGCCGTACGACCGGGGCGTCACCGTCGATGCCGCGCGGCGTGCTCACCGGGTGCGCCGGGTCGAACGGCACCGTCCACCACGGATCCGGGGAGCCGGCCAGGTGCCCGAAGAAGGCCTCCCACAGCACGGCCCCGTGGCTGTCCCGGTCGGTACGGGAGTCCCACCGGGCGAGAACCCGGCAGGCGGCCCGGACGTCGACGCTCGTGCCGTCGCTGGCGGGCAGGACCGGGTGCGCGTGACACATCGCGAGCGCATCGGCCCGGCCCCATTCGGCGCTCAGAACCCGGTTGCCGAACATGACGGACTGCAGCGTACGCAGCGTGAAGCCGGGTGCGCCGAGGCCGTCGGCGCCGGACCGCCGGTCGGCGATCATCTGGAGCCCGAGACGCGGACGCGGCTCCAGATTCGTACGCGAGTCGAACGTGCCCGGAAAGTCGGTGAGCGGCGCCGCCGGGTTGGTGTAGCGCGGGCTGTTGTTGGAGTTGGCGACGTAGTCGTTACGGCGCAGCGCTGGTTCGTCTCCCGGCCCGAAGATGCCCGGCTCGACGGCGTCGGCGGCGGTACCCCAGTCGCAGGCCGTCGTCGAACCGTCCAGGATGTCGGGGTCACCGGGGTCGGCCTGCACCAGGCAGCGCGCCCGCTGCGGGTCGGTGACGTGCGGTACCACGGAGGTGTCGGCGTAGGACGTCACCCCGTTGGCGTCGGTGGCGAGCGTGTACATCCAGGGATTGCCCTGGTACGCGGCCTGTGCGGTGCGCAGCTGGGCCAGGTTCTGCGACCGGTCCATGGCCAGCCACTCGTTCATCGAGCGCAGGTTGTCGGCGTTGGCGTCCCGCGCGGCGTACGCGGTGCTGTCCGTCCAGCCGGTCGCCAGCAGCGGCCCGTACCGGGAGGTGTAGAGGGTGCGCGACTCCGTCGACAGCGTGCCGTGCGCGTCGCGCGCCGTGATCCGCACGGTCCGGTGTGACATCGGGACAGCCTTGCCGTCGACGAGGTAGCTGGTGGGGTCTCCGGGCGCGAGCGTCAGTCGGTAGATCGTGCCGTGCTGGGCGTGACTCGCCGTGTGGGTCCAGGCCACGCCCCGGGTGTGACCGATCTCCACCACCGGCGTGCCCGCCAGGCTCGCGCCGGACACGTCGATGACGCCGGGAATGGTGAGCTGCACCTGGTAGAAGCGGGCGTTGCCGGTCCATGGCAGGTGCGGGGTGGCCAGCACCATGCCGTCGTGGGCACGGGTCGCATCGCGGCCGAGCGCCCAACCGTTGCTGCCGGTGTCGTCGGCGAGAGTGGTGGCCACGCTCGGCATCGCGGACCGCCCCGTGGTGCCGGACCGCGCGGTGGCGCCGGCCGGCGTCGCGGTGCTACCGGTCGGCCCCGCGGCTCCCCCGGTGGTGTCGGTCGGCGGCGCCGCCGTGGCGATGTCCTTCTTCAGCGCCTCGGTTCCGGCCACCCGGTTGACGGCGTTGAGGATGCTCCAGATGTCCCCCGTGGTGATCGGGCGGGCCCAGCCCTTGCCACGGCAGGTCGGGTCCGGCAGGTGCGCCACGCCCGTGTCACGCAGGTACCGGTTGTAGCCGGCGACGTACCCGGCGACGAGCTGGCGCAGGTGCGCCGTCGGGCCGAGCGGGGCCGGGCGGGCGACCAGTCGCGCGACCGTACCGGCGCTCCGTATCCCCTGGTAGTACGTGTCGCTGGCGAGGTTGGTGGTGCCGCGGCTCAGCGAGTCGGTCGAGGTCGCGGTCGGGCCGAGGTACCGGGACCGCTCGCCGCGGACGGTCAGTACCTGGTCGGCCAGCGAGCAGAGGTTGTCCTCGGCGAAGGCATGACCGTAGCCGTACCCGAGGCCCCGGAAGTCGTGCGCCAGGATGTGCGGGATGCCGTACGCGGTGCGGCGGATCTGGACCGTGTGCGCGTCGGTGACCGATCCCGCGTTCTGCGGCCTCGACAACACGGTGGAGGTCGCCACGGCCGCGATCACCAACGACACCGCGACGAGGGTGACGGTCAGCCGCAGGCGGACATGGGGACGGGACCGGACCTGTTCGGTCAGTTCACCGGGATCGTGCTCTGCTCTCATGGTTTCCCCTCGTGTCGGTTGGTGGGCAGCACCCGGCGGCCGCACCACGGATGGCGCGGCTCGGTTCGCGGGTCGGGCTATTCGTTGTGCAGCACGGTCGCGATGGTCAGCCGGGCGGCGGCGCGGGCGGGAATCAACGCGCCCAGCACGGTGATGACGAGACCCACCAGGGCCAGCAGGGCGAGCACCGGGACGTGCCAGACGTCCAGGAAGCTGGCCGGCATGTCGATGTGCTTCGGGCGGGTCATGGCCGGCACGATCAGTCGGTACGCGACGACCCCCGCCGGCGGACCGAGGATGCCGCCGACGGCGCCGAGCAGCGCCATCGAGGTCACCATCATCGCGACCACCTGACGCGGTGTCATCCCGATCGACTTGAGCATGCCCAGGTCCCTGCGCCGTTCCTGGGTGTCGAGGGCCACCGTGTTGAACACGCCGAGCGCCGCGACCGCGCCCAGCAGCAGCGTGAACAGACCGGCGAAGGCCGCCAGCGCCACGGCGCCGTTCACTCCGTCCCGTGGCATCGGGAGCAGCGACGGGTCCGCCTTCGTGATGCGGGACATGTACCCGTCGACGTCCACGCCGGGCGCGACCTGGATTTCGTAGTAGTTGGTCTTCGGTTGCGGGGTGAGCCTCGACAGGGTCCGCCAGTCGCCGAACATCCGGTCCGGCGGGCCGACCATGGTCTCACCCACGATCCTGACGGGGACCTGCCGACCGCTCGACTGCAGGGTGAGGCGGTCGCCGACGGCAAGACCCCGTAGATGCAGGAACTGTGAGGTGACGACGACCTCATCCGGCCCGCGCATCCAGTGCCCGCGGGCCAGTACCCAGCCCAGGGTGTCGGAGTCGCCCCGGTAGAAGTCGCCGTAGACCGGTTCGGTGTACCCGGCGGCGTGCAACGCGAGGAACCCGTCGGCGGTGACGTGTACGGTGCCGGGCAGCGATCGCAGCATCCGCTCCGTCCGGGCGTCGGCCTGTCCCACGACGGCTCCACCGGGGCCGCGAGCGTACGCCTCGACCTGGACGGATCCGTTGCGTTCCACGGCATCGCCGTACCGGGTGAGAGTGGTGGCCAGGCCGGTGGCGAAGGTCGCGGTCGTGACGCCGAGGATGACGGCGGCCAGGGTCAGCACGCTGCGCGCCGGTCGGGTGAACGGCAGGCCGAGACCGAGGCTGACCGCCCGGGGCAGCCGGGTGCCGCTCAGCCAGCGCTGGATCCGCAGGCCGCGGGTCGCACGGGGTGCGCTGCCCGCGGTGATCGCCTGTACGGCGGACACCCTGCGGGCCCGCAGCGCCGGGACCATCGCGGTCAGGGCCACCAACGCCGGCATCCCCACCAGGCAGGCCACGTCGGCCCAGACCGGCACCGTGACGCCGCGCGACGACATGGCGCCGAACCCGGCGAAGGCGCTGTGCACCAACGGCACCGCCACCGCGTTGCCGACGGCCGTGCCGACCAGGGTCCCGACCGCGGTCGGGACGAAGACCATCAGCTGGTACACCGCGAGAACCTGGGCCGGGGTGAAGCCCAGCGCCTTGAGCACCCCGATGTGCCGGTAGCCCGCGACCACCGCGCCGGTGACCACGTTGGCCACGATCAGCACGGCCACGACGAGCCCGAGGACGCCGAACGCCAGCAGGAAAGGAATGTACGTGCCGGGGCCGCCCGCGACCTCCGCCTTCACCGACAGGTACGACTGCGAACCGAGCAGCGCCCCCCGCGGCAGGTCCGAGGTGACGGCGGACAGGTGCGCGGCCACCTGGCCGGCGGTCGCCGCGGTGGTGAACCGGTACAGCATCTGCGTCGCGGTGGGGTGCAGGCTCGTCATCTGCTCCGGTGCGACCCAACCGTCGGCGGTGCCGGTGATGCTGGACGCGTAGCCCACGACGGTGAGCGTCGGCGCTCCGGCGTACGACATCGCCGTGCCGAGGGCGGCCCCGTCGGTCGTGTCGGGCCCGGCGTTCAGGACGATCTCACCCGGTCGGGTGGCCCAGCGGCCCCGCCACAGTTCCAACCGGTCCACCGGCCCGTCCGGGCCGGCGCGGCCCACGACGGTCAGCGACGGCTGGGTCACGGCGTCGGCGGTGGGTGGCGCCTCCAGGACGGCTTCGTCGAACGGTCCCGCCGCGACGCTGACACCCGACCGGTGCGCCGCACGGGCAAGCTGCGGGTGGGTGACCTTCCGGGAGTCGAACGACGCGGTCACGTGTGCCCCGCCGTGCTGGGCGAAGGCCCGGTCGAACGGGCCGGACGCGACGGCCAGCAGGCCCAGCGCGACCGTGATCGTCGCGGTGGAGAACAGTACGACCAGGCCGATGACGACGGTCTGGAGGCGCCGTCGCCGGAGGCCCGCGAGCGCCACCCGCCACACCGGACCCGATCCCACCCTCGGTGCGGTACGGCGACGCGGGCCCGTGCCGGCGGTGGCGGCCTCGGACAGGCCGCGGGGGACGGTACTGCGGCGGGCGCTCATGCGGTCTTCTCCAGCGCGGTCTCCCGGGCGACCCTGCCGTCGGCGAACTCGACCAGCCGGGTGGCGCACCGGGTGGCGAGCCGCTCGTCGTGCGTGACGAGCAGCAGCGTCTGACCGAGCTGGTTGAGGTCGAGGAGCAGGTCCATCACCTGCTCGCCGGTCCGGCTGTCGAGCGCGCCGGTCGGTTCGTCGGCCAGCAGCAGGGCGGGACGGTTCATCAGCGCCCGGGCGACGGCGACCCGTTGCCGTTCACCACCGCTGAGCGCCGCCGGGTACACGTTGCGCCGGTCGGCGATGCCGAGTTCGTCGAGCAGTTCCAGCGCACGGGACCGGGCCTGCCCCGCGGCGGTACCGGTGAGCTGCGCGGCGAGCGCCACGTTGTCGAGGGCCGGCAGGTCGTCGAGCAGATTGAAGAACTGGAAGACCATGCCGACCTGACGCCGCCGGTACAGCGCCAGGCCCTTCTCGTTCAGCGCGCCCAGGTCGCACCCGTCGACGACCACCGTTCCGGACGTCGGGCGGTCCAGCCCGGCGACCATGTTCAACAGGGTGGACTTGCCGCTGCCGGACGGCCCCATCACCGCGACCGCCTCGCCGGCGCGGATCTCCAACGACACCCCGTCCAGGGCCGTCGTGTCCGCGTACTCCTTACGGACGGCGGAAAGCTCCACGACCAGCCGTCCAGTACTGTCTGCAGTGGTCATGGCAGCAACGTACGGCCAGTCCAGGCTCCCGGGCATCGACCCCGGGTGGTAACCCGGCGGCGGCGTCATGCTGGAGATGTACGCACGTCGGCCGGCGGAATGATGCGCGCCCGCGGCGCATCGGGGAAGGTACTTCGGTGTGGGAATCGAGCACCGGCTGGCTGGTGGCGGCGCTGGCCGCGGTCTGCGCGGGATGGTTGGGCATGGCGCTGGGCCGTTCGCGGCGCCGGGAACGGCGGACCGTGCAGGAGCACGGTTGGCTGCTCGAAAGGGAACGGGAGGCCGCGGCCCGGACGGCGGTCGAGGCCGAGCACGTCCGGATCGCCCGCGACCTGCATGACATCGTCAGCCACAACGTGAGCGTCATGATCATCCAGACCGGCGCGGCCCGGGAGGTACTGGCGGGGAACCCGGCCGGGACGGAGGAGGCGGTGCGTGCCCTGCACGCCGTCGAGGGCGCCGGCCGGGACACGATGACCGAGCTGCGTCACCTGCTCGGTGTCCTCGCCCCGGCGCAGGACGGCACGGATGAGGCGGACCTGGCCCCGCAGCCGAGCATGCGTCAACTCGGCTCGCTCGTCGACCGGATCGCGTTCGCCGGCCTGCCGGTCGAGGTACGGATCTCCGGTGAGCCGCGCGCCCTGCCGGCCGGCGTCGACGTGGCCGCCTACCGGATCGTGCAGGAGGCGCTGACCAACGCGCTCAAGCACGGCACGGCCGGCCGGGCGGAGGTGGCGGTCCGGTATACCGACCGGCACCTGCGGGTGGAGGTGCTCAGCGACGCGCCCGGTCCGGTACCGGCGCGGGGCGAGCGCGGCGCCGGCACCGGGCGTGGTCTGCTCGGCCTCCGTGAACGGGTCGCCCTGTACGGCGGTGACCTGGACGCCCGACGTCGGCTCGGCGGCGGCTACCGGGTGCGCGCCCGGATCCCGCTGGAGCGCCCGTGACCGACCAGTACGAGCCGCGGCCCGACCGGGCGGACCGGCCGGCTCCCCGGGTGCTGATCGCCGACGACCAGTCCCTGGTCCGGACGGGATTCCGGATGATCCTGGCGGCGCGGGGCATCACGGTGGTCGGCGAGGCCGCCGACGGGGCGGAGGCCGTCGCCCAGGCACGGCGGCTCCGACCGGACGTGGTGCTGATGGACATCCGCATGCCCACGATGGACGGCCTGGAGGCCGCCCGGCGGGTCCTGGCGGACCTGCCGACATGCCGGGTCATCATGCTGACCACGTTCGATCTGGACCGCTACGTCTACGCCGCGCTCACCGCCGGGGCGAGCGGATTCCTACTCAAGGACGTCACGCCGGAGCACCTGGTGGCCGCCGTGCGGCTGGTCGACACCGGCGACGCGCTCCTCGCGCCGTCGATAACCCGGCGGCTCGTCGAACGCTACGCGGACGGCGCGCGCGACCCGGGTGCCGGCCGGCCTCCCGCCGTGCACCGCGACCTCGCCGCGCTGACCCCCCGTGAGCTGGAGGTACTCACCCTGCTCGGCCGCGGGCTGTCCAACGGTGATCTGGCCCGGCACCTGACGCTCAGCGAGGCGACGGTGAAGACCCACGTCGCGCGCATCTTCGCGAAGCTCGCGCTACGGGACCGGGCCCAAGCGGTCGTCGTCGCGTACGAGACGGGCCTGGTCTCCCCCGGTCCCTGAGCCTCGCGGGCGTGCCTCGTCGGTCCGCCGCCGAATCAGTCATCTGTAGGGTACGTCATCGTATCTTGCGTAGGACGGCACCGACTCATGGGCGTGACTGCTACCCTGGCCCACCAGAGACATTTCTGTTGCGCAGCTGCGAGGGACGACCGTGACCAGCGACCCGCACCGTTTCTTACGATCCGTGGACGACCGGACGGACGCCGGCAGCCGGGAGACCGGCGGCGACGGACGCGGCACCTCCGGCGCGCCGCCACCCGCGCCGCCCGCCGCCCCAGAC
>JBAUUM010000921.1:0-8045 GCA_049582705.1 Actinocatenispora sp. | reverse complement strand
GCCCAGCGTCGGGCGCGACCCGGTGGGCGTGACGGACGCCCCGTGAGCGCGACCGCCCGGCAGACCCCGGACCGCGCGGCGCCCGACCGCCCGCGGGCCGTACGGTTCCGGCACGGCATGGTGCTCGGCAAGTTCTATCCGCCGCACGCCGGCCACCACCACCTGATCGACACGGCGGCACGCGCGTGCGAGCGGGTCACCGTAATCTGCGCACCGTCCACGGTGGAGTCGATCCCGTTGGTCGAGCGGCTCGCCTGGCTGCGCGAGGCGCACGGACACACACCGTGGGTCCGGGTGGTCGGCGGCTACGACGACACCCCGGTCGACTTCGACGATCCCGACATCTGGGCCGCGCACTGCGCGACCACCCGCGACCTGCTCGCCCGGGCGGCGGCCGAGGACGGTACCGGTCCAGACGTCGACGCGGTCTTCAGCTCCGAGGCGTACGGGCCGGAGCTGGCGCGCCGGTTCGACGCCGTGCACGTACCGGTCGACCCGCAGCGCGGCACGGTTCCGGTGTCCGGCACCGCGGTGCGGGCCGATCCGGTGGCGTACTGGTCGATGCTCGGCCCCGCCGTACGGGCCTGGTTCGTGCGCCGCGTCGTGGTGCTCGGCGCGGAGTCCACCGGCACCAGCACGCTGGCCGAGGCGCTGGCCCGGCACTACCGGCGGCGCGGCGGGGTGTGGTCGCGGACCCGGTGGGTGCCCGAGTACGGCCGGACCCTGACGGAGCGGAAGCTGGCCGAGCTGCGCGCGACGCGGCCCGCCGCGACCATGTTCGACCTGCGCTGGGACGTCGCGGACTTCGTGACGGCGGCGACGGAGCAGAACGCGGCCGAGGACGCGGCGGCCCGGCTCTCCTCGCCGCTGCTGTGCTGCGACACGGACTCGTTCGCCACGGCGGTCTGGCAGGAGCGCTACCTGGGGTCCGCCACGGCCGAGGTACGCGCCCTGGCCCGCACGCCCGACCTGTACCTGCTGACCGACCACGTCGACGTCCCGTTCCACGACGACGGGCTGCGCGACGGGGAGTACCTGCGGGCGTGGATGACGGGCCGGTTCGCCGAGCTGCTCGCCACCCGTGGTTGCCCGACGGTCCGGCTCACCGGCGGGCGCGAGCGGCGGCTGGCCGACGCGGTCCGGGCCTGCGACCGGCTGCTGCGTGGCGGATGGGACCTCGCCGCTCCGCTCGGGTGACGCTCGGCCCTGCCGTCACCAGTTGCGCGCCGGTCGCCTGCCGGCCCGGCCCGTAGCGCGCCGGTCGCCGATGCCCGCCGGGTCAGACGTGGGTGTGCATCTGTCCGCCGGCGAACTCGGCCGTCTCGACGATCGCGCGGCCGATGTCGCAGGGTTCGCCCGCCGCGTCGGCGTACGCGCGGTGCAGGTTGAAGACGAGTCGTTCGGCGTCCGCCCAGTCGGCGAACTCGCCCAGGTCGCAGCGCCGGGCCGCGGCCAACGGCGGTACCGCGTCCCGGCGGCCGGCCTCGGCGGTCTCCAGGACGAACCGGTAGTAGCGTTCCTGCGCGGCGAGGATCGCCGGCAGGTCGTCCGCGGTGCACAGCGGCCCGTGTCCCGGCACCACCGCCTCGGCGCCGAACGCGTCGAGCCAGCCGAGCGCACGCAGCGCCCCGTCCACCGATCCCATGCCCACCAACGGGGTCAGGCCGTGGAAGAGCAGGTCACCGGTGAACAGCACCCGCTCGTCGGGCAGCCAGGCGACCACGTCGCCGGGGGTGTGCGCGGTGTGGCCGGGGTGCCGGAGCTCGATCCGACGCCCGCCGAGTGTCAGGGCCAGGTCCGTGGTGAAGGTCAGGTCGGCGCGCCGGCGCGTCACGTCGCCCCAGTCGGGCAGCGGCGACCACAGCGGCGGGCAGCCGTCGATGATGGGGTCGAGCATCACCGCGCGGGCGGTCTCCTCGTGCGCGATCAACACGGTGCTCGCGGGCAGCAGGCAGTTGCCGTGGGTGTGGTCGCCGTGCAGGTGGGTACTCACCGCGTAGCGCACCGGCACGTCACCGCTCGCCTGTCGCAGTGCGGCGAGGAACCGGCGGGTGCGGGTCTCGGTGGCGCAGGTGTCGATGACCAGCGTGCCGTCCGGCCCGGTCACCGCGCCCGCGTTGTTCACCCACCAGGACCCGTCCGGCTGCACCCAGGCCAGCACCCCGTCGCGTACCTCGCACAGCCGCGCGTCGTCGGGGCCGGTGCCGTCCGTGGGCACCGAGGCGGCCGGTGTGCTCATGGGGCTCCTCGCCTCCGCGGGCGCGATCGGTGCGCGCCGGTCCGGGGCGATGCTACCGGGCAGCGGGATGCCGCCTGCCGGACCCGCGGCCCCTCCGCGCGGCACGGCACCGCCTCGCCGGGTCCGTTCTCACCGCGCGTGCCGGCCGGAACCCGCGGAGTGCCCGCGAATCGACCGTACGGAGTCGGTGCGTCGCGCCGTGTTCCAGCGCGGGAGGTTCTCGGGCAGAACCGTGGTGCAGCACCCGAATTCCGCCACCGGGGCAGAAGTCGGAAGCCTCCGATGGGGGCGTTGACACTGCGTTGAGCCGTGTGTTAAACCGGTTTAGCTTTTTCCACCGACGACTGCTGGAGGCTTCATGGCGGGGCGGCGTCCCACGATTGCGGACGTGGCGCGCAAGGCCGGAGTGTCGAAGGGCGCCGTGTCCTTCGCGCTCAACGGCCGGCCCGGCCTCGCCGAGGGCACCCGTGCCCGGATCCTCGCCGCAGCCGAGGAACTCGGCTGGGCGCCGAACCAGCGGGCCCGGGCGCTGTCGGTCTCCCGGGCGTTCTCGCTCGGTCTCGTGCTCGCCCGGGACGCCTCCCTGCTGGCCTCCGACCCGTTCTATCCGGCGTTCATCGCCGGGGTGGAGTCCGTGCTCGCTCAGCAGGGACAGGTGCTGGTCCTGCAGGTGGTCGGTTCCGCGGCCGCCGAGATCGAGGGCTACCGCCGGCTGGTCCGCGACGCCCGGGTGGACGGCTTCCTGCTGTCCGACCTGCGCCACGACGACCCGCGCATCCCGCTGCTGCGGGAACTGGGTCAGCCGGCCGTCACGTTGAACCGGCCCGACGTGGACTCGCCGTTCCCGGCGGTCTGCGTCGACGACAGCCAGGGCGTCGCCAGCGCGGTGCGGCACCTGGCCGACCTCGGTCACGAGCGCATCGGCCATGTGGCCGGGCCGGAGCGGTTCCTGCACGCCCGTGGCCGGCACCGGGCGTTCCTCGACGCGCTGGTCGACAGCGGGCTGCCCGTCGGGCCGGTGGAGCGCGCGGACTTCACCGCGGCGGGCGGCGCCGAGGCGACCAACCGGCTGCTGCGCGCTCCCGACCGGCCCACCGCCATCGTGTACGCGAACGACCTGATGGCCATCGCCGGCATCTCGGCCGCCGCCGGGGCCGGCCTGAGCGTCCCCGCGGACCTGTCGGTCACCGGCTACGACGACACCGAACTGGCGGCGTTCGTCCATCCCGCCCTGACCACGGTGCGCACCGATCCGTTCACGTGGGGGCAGGATGCCGCCCGCGTGCTGCTCGAAACCGTCGACGGCGGAACACCGGCCGACGTCTCGTTGGCACCCGCCCGTCTGGTCGTGCGTCACTCCACGACCGCACCCCGTCCCGTACCCGCCACCGGTTCCGCGCCGCCACCTTCCCCGCGGCGCGGCACCCGGTCGGCACCCAACTCACCGGAGAAGTCATGAAACGCACCATGCTCGCGGTCACGATGGCCGCCGTCGTGGCGGCGACCGCCGCCGGATGTGGCGGCGGCGCGGGATCGTCGGACGACGCGGCCACGGCGCACGGCCCCATCAAGATCTGGTACTCGAACAATCCGGACGAGATCGCCTGGGGCAAGCAGATGGTGGCGGCCTGGAACTCCGCCCACCCCAAGGAGAAGGTCACCGCCCAGCAGATCCCGACCGGCAAGAGTTCCGAGGAGGTCATCGGCGCGGCGATCACGGCCGGCAACGAGCCGTGCCTGATCTTCAACACCTCTCCCGCGTCGGTACCGCAGTTCCAGAAGCAGGGCGGGCTGGTACCGCTGGACGACTTCCCGGGCGCGGCGAAGTACATCGAGCAGCGCAGCGGCGGGCTGGCCAAGCAGTACGCCTCGCCGGACGGCAAGTACTACCAGCTGCCGTGGAAGTCCAACCCGGTACAGGTCTTCTACAACAAGAAGATCTTCACCAAGGCCGGCCTGGACCCGGACAGCCCGAAGCTGTCCACCTACGCCGACTTCCTCGCCACCGGAAAAAAGATCGTGCGGAGCGGCGCGGCCAAGTACGCGATCTGGCCGGCGCCCAGCAGCGAGTTCTACCAGTCCTGGTTCGACTACTACCCGCTGTTCGCCGCGGCCAGCGGTGGCAAGCAGCTGGTCGAGAAGGGCAAGTCGCAGTTCACCTCGTCGACCGGCACGCAGGTGGCCAACTTCTGGCACAGCGTCTACCAGCAGAAGCTGGCGTCCACGGAGACCTACCAGGGCGACTCGTTCGCCGAGGGCAAGGCCGCCATGGCGATCGTCGGCCCGTGGGCGATCGCGAGCTACAAGGACAAGGTCGACTGGGGCGTGGTGCCCGTGCCGACGCCGAGCGGGATGCCCGCCGGTCAGATCCACACCTTCTCCGACGCCAAGAACGCCGCGATGTACGCCTCCTGCACGAACCGCGGCACCGCGTGGGACGTACTGAAGTTCGCCACCAGCAAGGCGCAGGACGGCAAGCTGCTGGAGAACACCGGCCAGATGCCGCTGCGGCCCGAGCTGAAGTCCGACTTCCCGGACTACTTCACCGAGCACCCGGAGTACGAGGGGTTCGCGGACGCGACGAGCCGCACCGTCGAGGTGCCGAACGTGGCCAACTCGATCTCGATCTGGCAGACGTTCCGGGACGCCTACTCCAAGTCGGTGATCTTCGGCAAGGCCGGGGTGCAGCCCACCCTGGGCGGCGCGGCGAAGAAGATCGACTCGCTGGCGGCGAGCTCCTGAGGTGAGCGTGACCAGCCAGCCGCGCGGCACGCGGCGCCCGTGGTGGACGGCCCTGATGGGCCGTCACCCGGTCGGCGCCGCGTTCACCGCGCCCTACGCGGTCTTCCTGGCGGCGGTGTTCGCCTACCCGCTGGGCTTCGCCGTCTACATGTCGTTCCACGACTACTTCTTCACCGCGCCCGGGGTCAGCGTGCCGCGGCCGTTCGTCGGGCTGGCGAACTACCACGCCGCGCTCACCGACCCCGCGGTGCTGCGGTCCTTCCGCAACATCCTGGTGTTCCTGGTGATCAACGTGCCGCTCACGGTGGTGCTGGCGTTGGTGCTCGCGGCGGCGCTGAACTCGGCGATCCGCGGGCTCACCTTCTTCCGGGTCAGCTACTACGTCCCGTACATCACCGCCAGCGTCGCGGTGGTGGGTGTGTGGCTGTTCCTGTTCAACTCCGACGGGCTGGTGAACCGGCTCCTGGGCCCGTTGGCGCCGAGCCCGTCCTGGCTGGTGAACTCGACGCTGGCGATGCCCACCGTGGCACTGTTCGTGACCTGGAAGCAGCTCGGCTACTTCATCCTG
Organism: Actinocatenispora sp.; assembly: GCA_049582705.1. Classification (GTDB taxonomy): domain Bacteria; phylum Actinomycetota; class Actinomycetes; order Mycobacteriales; family Micromonosporaceae; genus Actinocatenispora. The sequence continues at coordinate 2,496 of JBAUUM010000921.1, read as the reverse complement.
CTCTACCTCGCCGCGCTGCAGAACGTGCCGAAGGAGCTGTACGAGTCGGCCGCCGTGGACGGCGCCGGCAGGCTGCGCCAGTTCCGGTCGGTGACCGTGCCCGGCGTACGCCCGGCCACCACGCTGGTGTTCATCCTCGCCCTGATCACCGGGGCGAACCTGTTCACCGAGCCGTACCTGCTCACCGGCGGCGGTGGCCCGGACGGCGCGTCCGCCTCCCCGGTGCTGCTGATGTACCAGCGGGGGATCGAACAGGGCCAGCCGGACGTGGCGTCGGCGATCGGAGTCGTACTGGTCATCGGGGTGCTGATCGTCTCCCTGGCCAGCCGCCGGATCATGGAACGGAGGTGACCCGTGGCGTCTCCCACTGACACGGTGCCGCAGTCCACCGTCGACTCCGGCACGGCGGCCCGGCGGCGCGAGGACGTGCCCGGTCGGGGCCGTCGCCCACGACCGGTGGTGCGGTTCGTCGCGCTGCTGGTCGGCGCGCTGATCTTCCTGTTCCCGTTCTACTACATGCTGATCGGCAGCCTGCAGGCCAGCCCCGACAGCTCGCTCGGCGGCGCGTTCCCGCGCCCCGGGAACCTGACGCTGCACAACTACCAGCAGATCAACTCGGCGATCGACCTCGTCGGCTCGCTGGTCAACTCGGGCGTGTTCACCGGCGGGGTGATCCTGTGCACCGTGGTGTTCGGCCTGCTCGCCGGGTACGCGTTGGCGCAGCTGAGCTTCCGCGGTCGGGGAGCCCTGTTCAGCCTCGTCCTGCTGGTGCAGGTGGTGCCCTTCCAGCTGCTGCTGGTGCCGCTGTACGTGCTGATCGTGCGCGACTACGGGCTTGCCGACAGCTACCTCGGCATGATCCTGCCGTTCGCGATCAACTCCACCGCGGTGTTCATCTTCCGCCAGTACTTCCTGCAGCTGCCCCGGGAACTGTTCGAGGCGGCCCGGATCGACGGCGCGGGTGAACTGCGCATCCTGCTGCGGGTGGCGGTTCCGCTGGTGCGCCCGGCGCTGCTGACCGCGGTGCTGATGACGTTCATCGGGCCGTGGAACGAGTTCCTGTGGCCGTTCCTGGTCACCAAGCAGGCCGACATGCAGCCCCTGGCGGTGTCCCTGTCCAACTACATCACGACCGTGTCGGCCCGGGCCTCCAACCCGTTCGGCGCGATCCTGGCCGGAGCGTGCGTACTCGCCGCCCCGGCCGTGGTGCTGTTCCTCGTGTTCCAGCGCCGCTTCGTGTCCACTGAAATCGGATCAGGTGTGAAGGGCTAGTACGTGTCGACGAGTATCCAGACAACCGTGCCGTACACGTTGAGCCGTCTCGGCGTGCTGATGCGACCCGAGCCGGGCAACGACCTGGAGGCCGAGGGGGTGCTGAACCCGGCCACCGGTCGCGCCCCCGACGGCACCCTGTACCTGCTGCCCCGGCTCGTCGCCGCCGGCAACGTGTCGCGCGTCGGCCTCGCCGAGGTGCTGTGCGAGGACGGCGTTCCGGTCGGCGTGACCCGACGCGGCGTGGCGCTCGCCCCGGACGAGGGGTGGGAGCGCGGCCTGTCCAACGCCGGCGTCGAGGACCCGCGCACCACGTGGATACCGGCGCTGGGCCTGCACGTGATGACCTACGTCGCGTACGGGCCGCTGGGCCCGCGGCTGGCGCTCGCGGTCTCCGACGACGTGACGAGCTGGCGGCGCCTCGGCCCCGTGCAGTTCGCGTACCAGCCGGACCTGGACACCGACCTCAACCTGTTCCCCAACAAGGACGCGGTGTTCTTCCCGGAGCCGGTACCCGGCCCGGACGGTGAGCCGTCGTACGCGATGCTGCACCGTCCGATGTGGGACCTGGGCTGGATCCGAGACGGTGAGGGCATCCACCTGCCCGCCGGCGTCACCGACGACCGGCCGGGGATCTGGATCTCCTACGTCCCGGTCGCCGAGGTGGCGCGGGACCTGTCCGCCCTGACCCGGCCCCGGGAGCACACGCTGGTGGCGATGTCGGAGTACGACTTCGAGGAGCTGAAGATCGGCGCGGGTCCGCCGCCGGTCCGGGTGGACGAGGGCTGGCTGCTGATCCACCACGGGGTACGCGGCAGCATCGCGCCGGGCTTCGACCCGACCGCGAACGAGGTCAACTACGCCGCCGGCGCGATGATCCTGGACCCGACCGACGTGTCCCGGGTACTGGCCCGCACCGCGGAACCGCTGCTGGTGCCGGAGACCGCCGACGAGCAGTCCGGCACGGTGTCCAATGTGGTCTTCCCGACCGCCGTCGAGGAGATCGACGGCGAACGGTACGTCTTCTACGGTATGGCCGACGCGAAGATCGGCGTGGCGAGGCTGGACCGGGTGCGCTGACGCCGCGTCCCGCCAGCGGTACGTCCCGCCGGAATCGCGGCCCACGTGCCGGTACCTGCCTGATCCCCGAGGAGGAATTTGTGCGGCGCAGAACGATCCTGTCCGCGACCGTGCCGGTGGCCGCGGGCATCGCGGCACCGGTGG
>JBAUUM010000920.1:0-1832 GCA_049582705.1 Actinocatenispora sp. | reverse complement strand
GACCCCCGTCGAATTCTCCATTGCGCTGGACCACGGCCGTGCACCCACGCTGCGATTACTCGGTGAAACCGTTTCATCACAGCCCGGCGCCACGACGAATCTTCGAGCGGCCCACGAGCTGCTCTATTCTTTGGCGGACCGCTATGACGTCAACCTGGATCGATTTCACCATGTGAAAGACCTGTTCACCCCCGAGAATCCGCAGGGCAAATTCTCGATGTGGTACTCACTGGTGTTCCCGCCGGGTCGGCGACCGAGCTTCAAAATCTATTTCAACACCGATGTGCGGGGAACTGCGAACGCGGCCCCACTGGTCGCCGAGGCACTCACCCGACTCGGCCTCCACGGGGCGTACGAAACGTTGTTGGCCCATGCGGTACGCCGTGGCCAGCTCGGTGCCGCCGACCGGTTCTCGTTTTTCGCGCTCGATCTGCACAAGGGGCCGAAGTCGCGGGTCAAGGTGTACATGTCGCACGACGACGCCGAATCCCACGACATGGTGCGCGCCGCCGCCGCGGTACCCGGGATCGACACCACCCAGGCCGACCGGTTCTGCTCGCTGGTCGGCGGTGGCTCCGGGCCGTTCGACACCCTGCCGCTGGTGTCCAGTTACAACTTCGTCCAGGGCGACTCGTTCCGACCCAGCACGTACAGCCTCTACGTGCCGATCCGTGGCTACGTCAGCGACGACGCCGTCGCGCGGCACCGGGTCGCGGAGATGGTCCGGGAGTACGGCTTCGACCGGTCGGTGATCGATCGCGGCATCGCGGCGTGCACGACCCGACGGTTGGACGAGGGCGTCGGGTTGATCGCGCACGCGTCGCTGCGCCTGGGGGCGGGCCGCCCGGGAGTGACCGTGTACCTCTCATCTGAGGCATATAGGGTGACTCCTGCGCTCGTCTCGAGTGCCACTCACGGCCACCCCTGCACGTGAGCCAGTTTCCCTGGGGGAAGTAGCCGTCCCCCCGTCCTTTCTGTAGGAGAAGAAGCTGTGCTGAACCCACCGCCGTACCGGATCAGGGTGGTTGAGAACATTCCGCCCACCACCCCAGCGCAGCGACGACAAGCGTTGGAGAGTGCCGGCTACAACCCGTTCAACGTCAATGCCGAGGACATCGACATCGACCTGTTGAGCGATTCGGGGACCGGTGCGACGTCGGCGGATCAGGAGTCCGTCGCCGCGCGTTCCGACGAAACGTACGCCCAGTCGCGGATCTGGAAAGAGTTCCACGCGGAGGTCAGTGACCTCACCGGTTACCCGTACATCCTGCCCGCGCACCAGGGTCGGGGTGCGGAACGCGTCGTGTTCCCGGCCCTGCTGAAGCCGGGTCAGATCTCCGTCAGCAACACGCACTTCGACACCACCGAAGCCAACGTGCTGCTCGCCGGCTGCGAGATCCGCAACCTGCCCTGTGTCGAAGCCAAGGACCTGGACTCCCAGTACCCGTTCAAGGGGAACATCGACCTTGTGGCGCTGGAGAGCCTGTTGGCCGGTCCCGACGGCAGCCGGGTCGGCCTGGTGCTCATGACCATCACCAACAACGGTGGCGGCGGTCAGCCCGTGTCCATGGCCAACCTGCAGGCCACCAAGAATCTCTGCCAACGCTTCGGCGTCCCGATGTTCCTGGACGCCGCGCGGTTCGCGGAGAACGCGTGGCTGGTGACGCAGCGGGAGGGCATGTACGAGAACTTCACCCCCCGGCAGGTGGCCACCCGCGCGTTCGAGATCGCCGACGGCTGCCTGGTGAGCCTGAAGAAGGACGGGCTCAGTCCGGAGGGCGCGTTCATCGGTCTCAAGGACGGTGACCTCGCGGCGCGCTGCGAGGCCACCC
>JBAUUM010000919.1:0-10468 GCA_049582705.1 Actinocatenispora sp. | reverse complement strand
GCCCTGGCCCTGCGGCTGTACCTGGGCGCGGCGCTGCTGGCCCTGCTGCTGGCCGCCGGCACGGTACTGGTCACCGCGCATCTGGGCGCCCGGCCCGTGCTGCACGAGTTGGCCGCGCTGCGCGCGGTCGGGGTTCCACGCGGCATGCTGAGGCGTGCCGGGTTCCGCGAGTACGGCCTGCTGCTGGGCACCCCGCTGCTGGTCGGTGCGGTGGCGGGCGGGGTGGGCGCCGCGCTGGTCATGCCGCACCTGCCGCAGGTGGCGGCCGGCGCGACCGGACCGCCGCCGCTGTGGTGGCCGGGCGTCGAATGGCCGGTGGGCGCGCTGCTGACCTGCGGTGTGGTGCTGGCGTTGGTGACAGTCGGGGTGGTCGGTACCCAGCTGCGGCGGGGTACTCCGGAGCGTCTCCGGGAGGGGTCGGCGTGACAGTGACCGGAAACCTGGCACCGGACGGTGTCGGCATCGGGGTGCGGTGTCGTGGCCTGGTGTACATCTACCGGCTGGAGGGCTACGACGTCGTCGCGCTGTCCGGCGTGGACCTCGACATCGCGCCGGGGGAGTCGGTGGGTCTGCTCGGTCCGTCCGGGGCGGGCAAGTCGACGCTGCTGTCCCTGCTGGCCGGGCTGCTGAAACCGGCCGCGGGACGGTTGCACGTGGGCGAGCACGACGTGGCGCGGGCCAGCCCGGCGGAGCTGCAGTACATGCGCTCGACCGACGTGGGCGTGATGCTGCAGGGCGCGATGCGCAACCTGCTGCCGTACGTGTCGGCCGCGGAGAACCTGCGCTTCGCGCAGAGCGGGGTGCCGTCCTCCCGACGGGCCGGCCTGGCCGCCCCCGACGAGCTGCTGGATCTGGTCGGCCTGGCCGGGCAGGACCGGGCCCGCCCGCCCGAGCTGGCGCCGGGCGAGCGGCAGCGCCTCGCCGTCGCCTGCGCGATCGCGAACGGGGCCGGCCTGCTGCTCGCGGACGAGCCGACCAGCCAGCTGGACACGCACGCGCGTGACGAGGTCCTGGAGGTGCTCGCCCAGGTACGGGCGACCGGCCGCACCGTCGTGGTGGTCACGCACGACCCGGACGTGGGGCGGCAGCTGGGCCGCACGGTCACCATCCGGGACGGTCGGGTCGGCGCCGAGGGCCGGCGCGGCGAGGAGTACTCGGTGGTGGGCCGGGACGGCGCGGTGCACCTGCCGCCGGACGTACTCGCGGAACTCGCGCCGGGCACGCTGCTGAGGGTGGAACTGGTGGACGACGGCGCGGTACGGCTGGTACCCGCCGAACGCCCGGCGGTACCCGTCGGTGGGCGCGCACCCGACGCGGTGGACGCGCACGGGAACGACCGGCAGGTGCTGCGGGATCTGACCGGAGGGGAGACGCCGTGACAGACGGGCAGTACGACACCGTGGCCACCACCGGCATGGTGGCGAAGGTGGTCAGCCTGGAGGACGTCGGCGTGCGCTACGGCGAGCACCGGGTCCTCGCGGACATCTCCGTACTTGCCGAGCCGGGCCGGATGCTCGCCGTGACCGGCCCGTCCGGTGCCGGCAAGACGACCCTGCTGTGGGCGGTGGCGGGGCTGGTCACGCCGGACGCGGGGTGCGTGCGCGTCGGTGCGGACCAGGTCCGGGACCGGGCGCAGACGGTCCGCGCCGGCGTGGCGCTGATCCCGCAGGACAACGGCCTGGCCGCGATCCTGACCGCGGAGGAGAACATCATGGTCGCGCTGCTGGCGACGGGTGTCCCCGCGGACGAGGCCGCCACCCGTACCGGCCGGGTTCTGGAGCAGCTCGGCCTCGCCGGGCAGGCCGATCAGCTGGTGGAGGAGCTCTCCGGTGGTCAGCAGCAGCGGGTGGCGATCGCCCGCGGCCTGGCCGCCCGGGCACCGGTACTGCTCGCCGACGAGGTCACCAGCGAGCTGGACGCGCAGAACCGGCAGGTCGTACTGGAGCTGCTGCAGGCGGAGGCGTGGCGCGGCGCGACGGTGCTGTTCGCGACGCACGACCCGGAGGCGGCGGAGGCCTGTGACGCGGAACTGCACCTGCGTGACGGTCGCGGCGAGCTGGTCCGGGTGTGAGTGCGGGAGCGAGATCGTGCCGCTGGTAGCGGCGCCATTTGGCCGGTCTGGTCGTTGCACACGACGGGCGCGGGAGTGTCGTGCGGGTCACGGGGCCTGCCGGGCGGATCGCGGCACGGCTCGTTTCATGGTTACGGGCCGCCCGGTACCCTCGCGTTCGCGTACCACCGGTCGAACGGCCGGGTCGAGATCGGGGAGAGGGCATGACCGAGACCGAAGCTGGGCGTAACACGGGGTCGCATGCGGCGGGCTCCCGTGGGGGCGGGAAGCCGGCGCACGCCGCGGACGACCGCCGATCACGGGTGAACGGCGTGGCGGCCACCGCGTTGGCGGATCTGCCGGACGGGGTGAGCCAGCAGCGTTCGTCAAGCCTGGATTCGACGACGATCCTTCCGCGGATCTCGGCGGACGGGCCGATGCCGACCGTCGTGCACGAGCCGGCGCCGCACGTCGCGGCGCCCAGGGGCGGTGGCTCGGCGGTCACGGACCTGCCGGCCCGGCTCCGGGGCACCACCGCGATCGCCGGTGACGTGCTGGAGAAGGTGGCGGGCTTCGCCGCGGAGCAGGTCGACGGCGTGTTCGACCTGGGTGGCGACGTGGCCCGGGCGATCAACACCATCAAGGAGCGGCTGGGCATCGGCGAGGGCACCTCGCGCCGCGGCGTGCACGTCGAGCAGTCGGGCCGGCAGGTCCGCATCACCCTCACGCTGGTGGTGCAGTTCGGCCACCCGGCGATGCAGGTCGCCGAGCAGGTCCGGGAGAACGTGATCGCCGCCGTCGAGACGATGATGGCGATGGACGTCACCGAGTGCAACGTCATCATCGACGACATCCACGTCGAGGACTGACGCACCGGGCGCCGACGTCTCGACGGCCGGCGCCGCACGGACCGACACGTCGCGCGCCGTGTCGGGCAACGGCCCGCCGGCGGTCGGCGGGTCGAGGGTTGGGTCGACTCTGGGGAGACGTCGTGTCGGTACTGGTGGCGTTCTCGGTGGCACCGAGCGGGACGGGCGAGTCGGTCGCCGAGGATGTGGCCGCGGCCGTCCGGGTCGTCCGCGAGTCGGGGCTGCGGAACCGCACCGACGCCATGTTCACCACGATCGAGGGCGACTCGTGGGACGAGGTCATGGACGTGGTCAAGCGGGCCACGGAGGCGGTACAGGCCCGGTCGTCGCGGGTGTCGCTGGTGCTCAAGGCCGATCTGCGCGCCGGGGTGAGCGGGGCCATCGACAGCAAGGTCGAACGGGTGGAGCAGCAGCTCGCCGGCGAGTAGCGACCGATACGGTGGTGTGGTGGGCGCTGAGCTGAACTTGCCGTTCGACCCGATCGAGCAGGCCGGGCTGAGCTGGCAGCGTGAGTTCGGCGCGAGCCGGGCGATGATGGTGGCGACGTCGATCATGCGGGTCCAGCAGGTCCTGCTGGCCAGCTACGACGCGTTGCTCAAGCCGTACGGCCTGACCTTCGCCCGGTACGAGGCGCTGGTGCTGCTGTCGTTCAGCCGGCGGGGCGAGCTGCCGATGCGGGTGGTCGGCGAGCGGCTCATGGTGCATCCGACGAGCGCGACGAACATCGTCGACCGGTTGGTGGCGCAGCGGCTGATGACCCGGCGACGCAACCCGGTGGACGGGCGCGGGGTGTTGGCCGCGATCACCGCGGCGGGCCGCGCGGTGACCCGGGACGCCACCAAGGACCTGATGAACGCGGGTTTCGGTCTGGACGCCCTGGGAGACGAGGACTGCGACGGCCTGTTCGACGCGCTGCGCCGGGTCCGGTTGGCGGCGGGCGACTTCGTCGAGCCACCGGCGGAGGTCGAGTCGCCGGAGGGTGGCTGAGCGGGTCCCGGTGGCGCGTTCCGTAGGCTGACCGGATGTGGCGTCGTTCGTTGGTCAGGCTGCCGCGGCGGGAACGGCCACCGTTGCACGAGGTCGCGCGGCGGGCCGTGATCGCGATTCTCGTGCTGCTGGCCTCGTCCATGGTGGTCTTCCTGGACCGCGGCGGCTACCACGACAGTGCGGGCGGGCAGTTGTCCTTCCTGGACGCGCTGTACTACGCGACGGTCAGCCTGACCACCACCGGGTACGGCGACATCGTCCCGGTGACACCGGAGGCGCGGCTGATCACGATCCTGCTCATCACACCACTGCGCATCGTGTTCCTGGTCCTGTTGGTGGGCACCACCCTGTCGGTGCTGACCGAGCGTGGACGGGAGCAGTTGCGGGTCGGGCGTTGGAGGTCGGCGGTGCGGGGACACACGGTCATCTGCGGTTTCGGTACGAAGGGGCAGGCCGCCGCCCGGGCGCTGCTCGCCGACGGGGTGGATCCGAGGCAGATCGTCGCCGTCGACCCGCGGGCGGACCGGGTGGCCGTGGCCTCCGGGATGGGCCTGGCGGCGGTGCAGGCGAACGCGGAGCGTTCGGACACGTTGCGGGAGGCCGAGATCCACGAGGCGGCCTCGGTACTGGTCACCGTGCACGACGACAACAGCGCGGTGCTGATCACGCTGACGGTGCGGCAGCTGAACCCGACCGTGGAGATCTGCGCCTCGGTCCGTGAGGAGGAGAACGCGTCGCTGCTGCGGCAGAGCGGCGCGCGCACCGTCATCACGTCGGCGGAGACGGCCGGGCGCCTGGTCGGACTGTCGGCCCGGCAGCCGTCGGTGGCGAGCGTCGTGCAGGACATGTTCTCCTACGGTCACGGCATGGACCTGCGGCAGCGCCCGGTGACCGCCGACGAGGTGGGGCGACGTCCCGGCGAGCTGCCGGAGGTGGTCCTGGCCGTGGTACGCCGCGGCCGCGGCGAGCCGGTGCCGGCGCCGGCGGCGACCTGGGCGCTCGACGCCGGGGACGAGCTGGTCTACGTGCAGTTCCCGGACACCCGCAACTGACCGCCCGTCGTCTGGTTGATCACGTTAAGTCCGGTTTTTCGGGCGGCTGTTCCTAGAAGTGTGACCAGCTTGTCCGCCAAGCTCCTGGCTGGAGATAGTTGGACGCCCTACTATTCTTCCTGAGGGATCGTTAAGGACAGGGGGCAGTCGATGGACGCGGCCGAGATCAAGGCTGGGCGCGAGGCGTGGCAGCGCCGGTACGACGCGGCACGCAAGCGGGACGCCGACTTCACCACCCTGTCCGGCGACGAGGTCGCCCCGGTCTACGGGCCGCCGGACGGCGTCGAGGTGCCCGGCTTCGAGCGGATCGGCTGGCCCGGTGAATACCCGTACACCCGGGGCCTCTACGCGACCGGCTACCGCGGGCGGGCCTGGACCATCCGGCAGTTCTCCGGCTTCGGCAACGCCAAGCAGACCAACGAGCGCTACAAGATGCTGCTGCGCGCCGGTGGCGGCGGCCTGTCCGTCGCGTTCGACATGCCGACCCTGATGGGCCGCGACTCCGACGACCCGCGCTCGCTCGGCGAGGTCGGCCACTGCGGCGTCGCGATCGACTCGGCAGCCGACATGGACGTGCTGTTCGACGGCATCCCGCTGGCCGACGTGACCACGTCGATGACGATCTCCGGCCCGGCCGTGCCGACCTTCTGCATGTACCTGGTCGCCGCCGAGCGGCAGGGCGCCGACCTGGCCAAGCTGGACGGCACGCTGCAGACCGACATCTTCAAGGAGTACATCGCGCAGAAGGAGTGGCTGTTCGAGCCGGAGCCGCACCTGCGCCTGATCGGCGACCTGATGGAATACTGCGCCACCGAGATCCCGCGCTACAAGCCGCTGTCGGTGTCGGGCTACCACATCCGCGAGGCCGGCTCGACCGCCGCGCAGGAGCTGGCGTTCACCCTCGCCGACGGCTTCGGCTACGTCGAGCTGGGGCTCTCCCGCGGCCTGGACGTCAACACGTTCGCCCCGGGCCTGTCCTTCTTCTTCGACTCGCACCTCGACTTCTTCGAGGAGATCGCGAAGTTCCGTGCCGCCCGACGGATCTGGGCGCGTTGGCTGCGCGACGTGTACGGCGCGACCAGCGAGCGGGCGCTGTGGCTGCGGTTCCACACCCAGACCGCCGGCGTCTCGCTGACCGCGCAGCAGCCGTACAACAACGTCGTTCGCACCGCGGTCGAGGCGCTGGCCGCCGTGCTCGGCGGCACCAACTCGCTGCACACCAACGCGCTGGACGAGACGCTGGCACTGCCGACCGAGGAGTCCGCCGAGATCGCCCTGCGTACCCAGGCCGTACTGATGGAGGAGACCGGCGTCACCAACGTCGCGGACCCGTTGGGCGGCTCGTGGTACGTGGAGGCCCTGACCGACCGGATCGAGCAGCAGGCCGAGGAGATCTTCGCGACCATCCGGCGGCTGGGCGGCGGCGACAAGGTGAAGCACCGGATCGGCCCGATGACCTCCGGCATCCTGCGCGGCATCGAGGACGGCTGGTTCACCAGCGAGATCGCCGACTCCGCCTTCATCTACCAGCAGGCGCTGGAGAAGGGCGAGAAGCGGATCGTCGGAGTCAACTGCCACACCCCGACGGTCAGTCGGGAGCTGGACATCCTGCGCGTCTCGCACGAGGTGGAGACGGAGCAGAACTCGCTGCTCGCCGGCCGACGGAAGGCCCGGGACGCCGACGCGGTCGACGCCTCGCTGCGCCGGCTCGTCGAGGTGGCCCGCACCGACGGGAACATGATCCCGGCGATGATGGCCGCGGTGCGCACCGAGGCGACGCTCGGCGAGATCTGCGGCGTGCTGCGCGACGAGTGGGGCGCCTACACCGAGCCGGCCCGTTTCTGATCCGCGGTTAGGGTCGGCGACATGTCGCAGCAGACCCCGGTGTCCGAGTGGCCCCCGTGCGTGCGGTGCGCCGGGTGGACGTGGAGTGACCCGGACACCGACCCGCCGCCCTGCCCGTACTGCGGCCGGATCCCACCGCCGCCGTCATCGGCGCCGGCCGTGACTCCGCAGTCGGCTCCAGTGTCGACGCTGACTCCGCCGCCGGCTCCGGTGCCCGTGGCGGTGGAGGTGCCGACACCGGCCCGTCCGGTACGCGAGCACCCGATCGAGGAGCTGCGGGTGCTGCCCCGCAAGCCGGTCGGGCGGATCGCGCCGTACGAGCACCTGTGCCAGGGCTGCGGGGCGCGGACCCAGAGTGTCGCGCTGTCGGAGCAGTGCCAGTTCTGCGCCGCGCCGCTGGTCGCCGAGCCTGGCGGCGACGGGCAGATCGTGCCGGAGGCGGTGCTGCCGTTCGCACTGGACCGCCGGGCGGTACGGGAGGTGCTCCGCCGCTGGTCGTCCTCGCGCTGGTTCGCACCCTCGGCACTGAAACGGATCGTGCACGCGGAGTCCACCAAGGGCACCTACGTGCCGCACTGGACCTTCGACTCCTTCACCGTCTCCCGGTACGAGGGATCGCACGGCAAGCACTACTACACCACGAGCAGTTCCACCGACTCCTCCGGCAACACGCAGACCACGCAGGTGCGGCACACCCGCTGGCGTCCGGCGGCCGGTGAGGTGCGCCGGTTCTTCGACGACGTGCTGGTGCTCGGGTCGCACCGGCTCGACGCCGCGCGGATGGTCCGGCTGGAGCCGTGGCCGTTGGCCGAGTCGGTCCCGTTCCATCCCGACCTGCTCGCCGGCCACCACACCCTGCGGTACGAGGTGGAGCCGGAGCGGGCGTTCCAGATCGCCCGGGGGCGGATGGACCGGGCCGTCCACGCCGACGTGTGCCGCGACATCGGCGGCGACGCGCAGCGGGTCCGGTGGGTGCACACCACGCATCACCGGGTGACCTACAAGCTTGTCCTGTTGCCGGTCTGGCTGGCCTGCTACGTGTACGCGGGCAAGCAGTACAGCGTGATGGTCAACGCGCGGACGGCCGAGGTGCTGGGCGAGCGACCGTTCAGCGCCGGCAAGATCGCGGCGGCCATCACGGGTTCGGTGCTGACGGTGGCCACCCTCCTGATCCTGCTGCTGGCGCTGTCCTAGGCGGTTCCGTCGACGAGGCACGGCGGCCGGCCTGCGCGCGGCCCCGGTGAGTGCCGTCGGATCACGGTCTGTCAGCGCGGCGGGAACTCGCGGCGGGCCGCGCGCGGGCGGACGCGGCGGCGACGTCGCCGGCGCGGTATAGGGGCACTTACCGGGAATCGCCAGCCATTCGGAGCGGCGGTGTCACATTCAGCACGCATGTCGTGACATGCTGTTCGGCGATGGCGGCGTCGATCGACAGGCGCGGTGGACACGGAGAGTTCCGTCGCGACGGCCGGTACGCCGGGCGGCAGCGGGCTGCGCGGGAGTGGAAGACTAGACGGTATGAGTGAGCTCGATCCCCGCATGATCCCGCCCGCCTTCACCCGGGGCGCCGTGGATCTCGGTGCGATGCGGCCGCCCGCGCCGCAGCCGGCGGCCCGCACGGAGGCCGCCCCCGACACTGCCGGACAGTCCGCTGGTCCCGCGCCGACCGGCACCGGTGCCGCCCACGTCGTCGAGGTGACGGAGGCCAACTTCCAGACCGAGGTGCTGGAGCGCAGCCTCCAGGTGCCGGTCGTGGTCGACTTCTGGGCCGAGTGGTGCGGACCGTGCAAGCAGCTCTCCCCGATGCTGGAGAAGCTGGCCGCCGAGGCAGCCGGTTCCTGGGTGCTGGCCACCGTCGACGTGGACGCCAACCAGCGTCTCGCCGCCGCGTTCCGGGTGCAGAGCATTCCGACCGTGTACGCCGTGGTCGGCGGCCAGCCGGTCGACGGTTTCAACGGCGTCATCCCGGAACAGCAGCTGCGGCAGTGGATCGACGCGGTCCGCGCCGCGGGCGGCGCCACGCCGGCCGAGGTCGAGGTCGACCCGCGGATCGTGGACGCGGACGACAATCTGGCCGCCGGCGACATCGACGCCGCGGAGCAGCTGTTCCGTGAGGTGTTGGCGGAGCGGCCAAACGAGCATCTGGCCACCTCGGGCCTGGCTCAGGTCGAGTTGATGCGACGGGTGCAGAGCGTCGACGGTCGGCGCGCCCTCTCCGAGGCCCAGGCCAACCCGGACGACCCGGCGGCGCAGATGGTCGCCGCCGACGTCGAGGTGATGGGCGGTCGGGCCGAGGAGGCGTACCAGCGGTTGGTCGACACCGTACGGCGGCTGCGCGGTGATGAGCGCGACGAGGTCCGCCGTCACCTGCTGGCGCTGTTCGACGTGGCCGGTCCGGACGACCCGGCGGTTGCCCAGGCCCGCCGCGACCTGGCCTCGGCGTTGTTCTAGTGGACGACAACGGGGTGGGCCGGTCGGCCGTGGTGCGCAGGGTGGCGGTGCTCGACGCGCCGTCGAACCTGGGCCTGCAGCCGCCCACCCCGGGCTCGGTGCCGGGCTGCGCGAAGGCGCCCGGCGCACTGCGCGACCACAACCTGGTCGCCCGCCTCGCTGCGGCCGACGCCGGATGCGTCACCCCGCCCCGCTACGACCCGGGCGACTGGCGACCCGGTGACGGGGTGTGCCAGGCGGTCGAGGTGGCCGACTACTCGCGCCGGCTGGCCGACCGGCTGGGCGTGCTGCTGGACGCCGACCGGTTCCCCGTCGTACTGGGCGGTGACTGTTCGATCCTGCTCGGGTCCGCGCTGGCGCTGCGTCGGCGCGGTGTCGCGGACGGGCGCCGTTACGGCCTGGTCTTCATCGACGGGCACACCGACTTCCGGCATCCGGGCAACGCCCAGTACGTGGGGGCCGCCGCCGGCGAGGACCTGGCTCTGGTCACCGGTCGCGGCCAGAGCCGCCTGACCGACATCGAGCGGCTCCGACCGTACCTGCGCGAGTCGGACGTGGTCGTACTGGGCATCCGGGACCATGACGAGTACCGGATGGACATCACGGCCGCGGGCATTCCACATCGGACGGTCCCGGTGCTGCGCACCGAGGGCATGCCACGCACTGCCGCCTGGGCGGTGGAGATGCTGGCCGACACGGCCGGTTTCTGGGTCCATCTGGACACCGACGTGCTCGACCCGACGGTGCTGCCGGCGGTCGACGCGCCCACCGAGGGCGGCATCGGCTACGGCGAGCTGGAGAACCTCCTCGCCGACCTGGTCGCCGCGCCGGCCTGCCTCGGCATCGAGGTGACCGTCTTCGACCCCGACTACGACCTGGACGGCGAGTACGCGCGGGAACTGACCGACGCGCTGGTGGCCGGCCTGCGTCCACTGTGGAGTCCGTACCGGGACTGGTCCGACGCCGCCGCCGCCGGGTACGCCCTCGACGATCCGGACGGCGACACGGGCCACGACACCGGCCACCGCGACTCGGACGACGACACCGACGGTCGCGCCGGCCGGGCGGACACCGGACACGGTGTGCTGGGCGCGGCGGCACCGGACCGGCACCACACGCTCACCGTGGCGGTGCCGCCGGCGGCCGGTGACACGGCGCGGACCGCGGACACGGTCACCACGACGGACCCGGCGACCACCGCCGACCCGGCGGGC
>JBAUUM010000918.1:0-1531 GCA_049582705.1 Actinocatenispora sp. | reverse complement strand
CCGGTGGCGCACGGCGGACGCGCGCCGATCCGTCCACCCGCACACCCGGGCCCGCCGTACCGTCCGGCCGGCTCCGCCGTACCGGTCCCGCCGAAGAAGCGGAGCCCGTGGCGGACGCCCGTCGCGCTCGGCTCCGTCGCCCTGGTCCTCATGGTGGTGGGGCTCTTCGCCTGGGGCGCGTACGACAGGCACGCGTACACGTTCCAGGACCTGGACGAGACCATGAGCCGGTCGATCGCGGGCGGCGGCGCCAAGGGTCACGTGCCGCTGTTCGTCGACGGGGAGCACACGTACGCCGCCGTGCCCGGCACGAAGAGCGTGCTGATCGAGTACGACGGCAAGGGCGGCGAGGCGGACACCACGCCGCTGGGCGAGCATCCGCGATGGGCGACCGTCGAGCGCTACCGCAGCAGCAACAAGGACGTGCTGTTCCTGGCCGCCCCGCCGGACAAGGCGGGCAGGCACGGTCTTCTGGTGGGGGATCTGAGCGCCGGGAAGGGCATCGGGCCCGGCGTCTGGGGGATGTCGCTGAAGGGCGGGGCGCGGCTCTTCGCCACCCGGCTGGGCATCTGGTGCTACGGCCCGGGGAAGGCCACGCTGGCCGAACTCGTCCCGTCCGACGAGGCGACGTGGGAGGCGGACAAGTACAGCACGAGCTACCGCATCCCGGCGGACAGCCGGCTCCTGCAGTCCGCGCCGATCGCCCCCGCCCGCAACTGGATCGTGCTGGAGGCAGCCCGGCACGTCCTGGTCTACGACACGGGACCGAAGGAGGTCCCCAACTTCACGGTCCCCGTGCACAGCGACAAGGCGGTGGCCGTGGCGACGGACGACGACAAGAGCAAACAGGCCGCGGCCGCCGCCGTGTTCGTGGCGGACCCGAGCAGCGACACCGACTACACCGTCGGCCGGGTCACGGCCACGAACGACGGCACCGACAGCGCGTGGACCGATCCGGTGGTGGTCAGGGACCGGGTACCGCGCTGGATCGGGCTGTGCGGCAAGCACCTGTGCGTCGTCGACAGTGCCGTCAAGGACCCGAAGAAGCAGCGGATCACCTCGTACGACCCGGCCGACGGCAAGGAGGTCGGGCACCACGACGTGACCGGGCTCGACCTGGCGCACTACTGGGGCGACGCCACCACCGACGACGTCGTACTGGCCGAGGGGTCCGGCAAGGACGCGAAGACCGAGGTCTTCGACGCCACGAAGGGCACCGTGACCCGGACACACGGCGGCGTCGGGTACCTGGTGGACGACAAGGCGGTACTGGTCTTCGAGCCCGACGGGAAGGACCTGAGGATGACCGGCCTGGACCTGACCGGTGACCGGCAGACCGACGTCGGCACCGTACCGGCGGCGAGCGCCGGTGACTGCGCCTGGGACGCGCACCGCATCTCGTGCGTGTCGGACGGCACCGTGCGCAGCTGGCTGTACCGCCGGAGCGACGCGTGACGGCCGCCGACGCCGGGCAGTCCCCGCCGTCGCGGACGCAGCCCCGGCGGCTGTCGGTGCGGCGCCTGT
Organism: Actinocatenispora sp.; assembly: GCA_049582705.1. Lineage (GTDB taxonomy): Bacteria > Actinomycetota > Actinomycetes > Mycobacteriales > Micromonosporaceae > Actinocatenispora. Next base: position 7 of record JBAUUM010000918.1, on the reverse strand, counting down.
CCCGGTC
>JBAUUM010000917.1:0-3584 GCA_049582705.1 Actinocatenispora sp. | reverse complement strand
CCGCACGCGGAACGCCCCACGTGCCCGCCCGGCCCGGCCCGGCCACCCTCGCACATACCTGTGACAGTTCCGCGCCGACAGCGCCGACAGCGCCGACCGCGCCGACGGTGTCAGGTCGCGGCGACCGCCAGCGCAACGCCGAACCGGTCGGCGGGATCGGTCCACCAGCGGTGTACGTGGAAACCGGCCCCGGTCAGCTCGTCGGCCACCCCGGCGGCGCGGAACTTGGCGGACACCTCGGTCCGCAGGTCCTCGCCGCGGGAGAACGGGACGGTCAGGTCCAGCGCGGGAATCGACACCTCGACGTCACGTCCGGCCCGCAGTCGCATCTCGATCCACTCCCGCTCCCGGTCCCAGCGCACCACGTGCTGGAAGTCCTCCACCGGGAAGTCGGCGCCCAGCTCCCGGTTGAGCACCCGGAGCACGTTGCGGTTGAACTCGGCGGTGATGCCGGCGGCGTCGTCGTACGCCCGGATCAGCGTGCGTTCGTCCTTCACCAGGTCGGTGCCGAGCAGCAGCCACTCGCCGGGGCTGAGTACGGCGCGCAGCGCGGCCAGGAAGCGGGCCCGGTCCGCCGGCAGCAGGTTGCCGATGGTGCCGCCGAGGAACACGACCAGCCGCGAGTCACCGTCGGGTATCGCGTCCAGGTGCCGGTTGAAGTCCCCGACCACCCCGTGGATCGCCAGGTCCGGATAGCTGGTCTGGAGGCCGACCGCGGCGGCGCGCAGCGCGCTCTCCGACACGTCCAGCGGTACGAAGCGGGCCAGCGTGCCGGTCCGCAGCAGCGCGGAGATCAGCAGCCGGGTCTTCTCCGAGGCGCCGGATCCCAGTTCCACCAGCGTCTTCGCGCCGGTGGTGGAGGCGATCTCGGCGGCGTGGTCGACGAGTACGGCCCGTTCCGCCCGGGTCGGGTAGTACTCGGGGAGCCGGGTGATCTCGTCGAACAGGACGCTGCCCCGGGCGTCGTAGAACCACGTCGGCGGCAGCCGTTTCGGTGTGTCGGTCAGACCGCGGAGCACGTCGCTGCGCAACGCGATCGACATGTCCGCCTCGTCGAGATGCACCTCGAAGGTCGGCTCGGTCATGACACCTCCGCGACGCTCAGGGTCTCGGCGGTCGCCCGCAGCAGGCGCCGGTCGGGCACCGGTTGCCAGCGTTCGTCCGAGTCCAACGGCTCGGAGGCCACCGTGCAGGAATCGTCGGTGACCAGATAGGACAGTGCGTGCCCCCAGGTGGTGGCGATGATCTGGTGGCCGTCGGTGGCGATCAGGTTGAGTCGTGAGCCGGGCGCCGCGGCGGCCACCTCGTTCAGTACGGCGCCGGTCGCGTCGAGCAGGTCGGCGCCCGCCCGCAGCCGGTGCTGCAGCATCGCCCAGAGCAACGCCGCGTCGGTCGGCGCGTCGAGGGTCAGCAGGTCGGTCACCGGCAGCCGTTCCGCCGACTTCGCCATCGAGTCGGGCCAGCCGGTGACGCGTCCGTTGTGGCCGAACAGGATCCGGCCGTCGGTGAACGGCGCGCTGGCCGTCTCGACCACCGGCATGCCGACGGTCGCGGAGCGTACCGCGCCCATCATCGCGCCGGACCTGGTGCTGCGGGCGAGGGTGGCGAAGCCCGGGTCGCTCCACAGTGGACAACTGCGTCGGTACCGGACCAGACCGTCCGGGCCGTACCAGCCGGCGCCGAAGCCGTCCGCGTTGATCGTCCCGCTGCCCCGCATGTCCGCCGGCGCGTACGACTGGTGCAGCAGGCTGTGCGGTGGATCGAGGAGCAACGACGCGAGGGTGACCGGTGGACCCAGGTACGCCAGTTGCCGACACATCAGTGTTCCTCCACTCGTAGGTCGCGCGCACAGCGGAAACCGGCGAAGATCTGCCGCCGGACCGGAAGGTCCCAGTTGCGGAAGGTCCCCCGACAGGCGGCCGGGTCGGTGCCGAACGAGCCGCCGCGCAGCACCTTGTACGTCGGGCCGAAGAACACCTCGGAGTACTCCCGGTACGGGAAGGTGACGAACCCGGGGTACGCGGTGAAGTCGGAGGACGTCCACTCCCACACGTCACCGACGAGCTGCCGTACGCCGAGCGCGGACCGACCGTCCGGGTAGCTGCCGACCCGGGCGGGCCGAAGGTGCCGCTGCCCCAGGTTGGCGTGCCGTACGGTCGGATCGTCGTCGCCCCACGGGTACCGCCGGGAGCGGCCGGTGGCCGGGTCGAACCGGGCCGTCTTCTCCCACTCGGCCTCCGTCGGCAGCCGGCGCCCGGCCCAGACGGCGAAGGCGGCCGCCTCGTACCAGCACACGTGCAGCACCGGCTCGTCCGGCACGATCCGTTCCCGGCGCCCGAACAGCGTGTACGACCCGTCGTCGTGCCAGTGCATCGGCATCCGCAGGTCGGCCTCCGTGCGGTACGCCCAGCCGGCCGCGGTCCACCAGCGCCGGTCCCGGTAGCCGCCGTCCGCGACGAACGCCGCGTACCGACGGTTGGTGACCGGCACCGTGTCGATCGCGAAGCCCGGCACGGTCACGGTGTGCGCGGGACGCTCGTTGTCCAGCGCCCACGGCTCGGTCGAGGTGCCCATCACGAACGGGCCACCCGGTACGACCGTCTCGGCGGTGTCGTCGACCGGCTCGGTGGGTGCCTGCGGGGCGGGCGCGGCCAGTACCGGATCACCGGCGCGCAGCTGGTGGGTGGCGAGCATCGTCTCGCCGTGCTGCTGCTCGTGCTGCACGACCATGCCGAACGTGAAGCCCTGCTCGGTCATGGGCTCGCCCGACATCGGCGCCCGGTCCAGGACGTCGAGCGCCTTGTCCCGGACGGTCCGCACGTACTGCCGGGCCTCCGCCGGGCCGAGCAGGGGCAGCCGCGGCCGGTCGGCCCGGGGGTTCTCGAAGGCGTTGTACAGCGCGTCGATGTCGGTCCGTACCGGATCCCGGCCGCCGACGTCGCGGACCAGCCACAGCTCTTCCTGGTTGCCGACGTGCGCGAGATCCCAGACGAGGGGCGACATGAGCGGGGAGTGCTGACGGACCAGGTCGGGTTCGTCGACGGCGTCGGCCAGCGCGAGAGTGCGGTCCCGGGCCCGGGTGAGCTCGCTCGCGACCCGGCCGCGGAGGGATTCGGTGTCGCTCATCTCCGCCTCCCTCGTGTGACGGATGCCTTACGGTACCCGGCGTCGAGGGGCGGGCGCAGGCTCCAGGTGGACCATCCGGAACCGTCGTGATTGGGGATTTCTGTCCGTTCATCAGCGGGAACATCCGCGTGCGGCCATGACTGCCGGCCCCGTGCCGGCTCCCTGTGTAGGGTCCTGGATATGCCGGAGCGGATCACACGCGTCATGTGCCAGTTCTGTCGTGGCGGTGGCGTGGTCTGGTCGCCGAAGATGGCCGTGCAGTGGGGGAGTCAGGAGACGTTCTCGCTCGCGGCGCCGACCCGCTGCCCGGAGTGCCAGGGCGACGGCTGGTTCGAGATGTTCCGCGAGTCCGAGGACCGGCCCGGCGCCGGGTGTGACGGCACGGCCGACGACGCGTCCCGACCGGCGGACGGCGGCCCCGCCGACCCGGCGTTGTCCGAGGACACGGCACCGCGGGC
>JBAUUM010000916.1:0-10044 GCA_049582705.1 Actinocatenispora sp. | reverse complement strand
TGCCGTAGATCGCTTTGAGCAGGCGGCTGCGGGTGACGACCACCCGCGCGCCCTCGTCGAGGGTGAGCGCGCCCGCGACGCAGGCCGCCGCGATCTCGCCCTGCGAGTGGCCGACGACCGCCTCGGGGCGCACGCCCGTCGAGCGCCACAGCTCGGCCAGGGCGACCATGACCGCCCACAGCACCGGCTGCACCACGTCGACCCGGTCCAGGTCCGGCGCGCCGTCCACGCCACGCAGCACGTCCAGCAAAGACCAGTCCACGTACTCGTCCAGCGCCGCCGCGCACTCCTCGATCCGGTGCGCGAAGGCCGGCGCCGAGTCCATCAGCCCCACCGCCATGCCGACCCACTGGGAGCCCTGGCCGGGGAACACGAACGCGGTACGGCCGAGGTGCTGCGCGACGCCCTCGACCACGCCGCCGCGTACGTCGCCGGCGGCCACCGCGGCCACGCCGTCGAGCAGCCCGGACCGGTCCGCGCCGATGACCACGGCGCGCCGTTCGAACGCCGAGCGGGTCGTGACGAGCGAGTGGCCCACGGTGGCGGGAGCCAGCTCCGGGTGTCCGTCGAGGTGGGTGCGCAGGCGCCCGGCCTGCGCGCGCAGCGCGTCCGCGGTACGCCCGGAGAGCACCCACGGCACGGTGGCCGGCGCATCCGGCGTGGTGGCCGGGGTCTCGGCCGCGCCGTCGGCGGGCGCCTCCTCGACGATCAGGTGCACGTTGGTGCCGCTGACCCCGAACGAGGAGACGCCGGCCCGCCGGGTCGGCCCGCCCGCCGGCCACGCGACCTGCTCGGTCAGCAGCGTGATGTCGCCGGCCGACCAGTCGACGTGCGCGGACGGCTCGGCGACGTGCAGCGTGCGGGGCAGCTGCTCGTGCCGCATCGCCTCGACCATCTTGATGACGCCGCCGACCCCGGACGCGGCCTGGGTGTGGCCGATGTTGGACTTCAGCGAGCCGAGCCAGAGCGTGCCGTTCGGCCGGTCCTGCCCGTACGTGGCGAGCAACGCCTGCGCCTCGATCGGATCGCCCAGCGGGGTACCCGTGCCGTGCGCCTCCACGGCGCCCACGTCGCCGGGGGTCAGTCCGGCATTGGCCAGCGCCTGCCGGATCACCCGCTGCTGGGACGGGCCGTTCGGCGCGGTGAGGCCGTTGCTGGCGCCGTCCTGGTTCATCGCCGAACCACGGATCACGGCGAGGATGTGGTGCCCGTTGCGTCGCGCGTCGGACAGCCGCTCCAGTACCAGGATGCCGGCGCCCTCGCCCCAGCCGGTGCCGCCCGCGTCGGTGGAGAACGACCGGCACCGGCCGTCGCCGGACAGTCCGCGCTTGCGGCTGAACTCCATGAGTACGCCGGGGGAGGACATCACGGTGACCCCGCCGGCCAGGGCGAGGGTGCATTCGTTGTGCCGCAAGGACTGGCAGGCCAGGTGCAGCGTCACCAGGGACGACGAGCAGGCCGTGTCCATGGTGACGGCGGGACCCTCCAGGCCCAGGGCGTACGAGATCCGGCCGGACGCGACGCTGCTCAGGTTCCCGGTGAGCAGGTGGCCCTGCATGCCCTCCGGCGGCGCGTAGAGCGGTGGGCCGTAGTCGGTGTACGGCACGCCGACGTACACGGCGGCCGGTGCGCCACGCATCGTGGTGGGGTCGACGCCGGCGCGTTCCAGCGCCTCCCAGGAGACCTCCATCAACAGCCGCTGCTGCGGATCCATGCCGAGCGCCTCGCGCGGGCTGATGCCGAAGAACTCCGCGTCGAAGTCGGCCGCCTCGTGCAGGAAGCCACCCTCGCGGGTGCAGCAGGTGCCGAAGTGGTCGGGGTCGGGATCGTAGAGGGCGTCGACGTCCCAGCCGCGGTTCGTGGGCAGGCCGGAGATGGCGTCGGTGCCCGACGCGACCAGCTGCCACAGGTCGTCGGGGGACTGCACGCCGCCCGGGTAGCGGCAGGCCATGCCGACGATGGCGATCGGTTCGTCCGCGCGGCCGGCGCCCGGACCGGTCACCGCGTCGGGCTCGGCCGCGCCGAGCAGGCCGGTACGCAGGAAGGCGACGACGGCCTGCGGCGTCGGGTAGTCGAACAGCAGGGTGGCGGGCACCCGCAGCCCCGTCGCGGCGGCGAGCCGGGCGCGGAACTCGGCGGCGATCTCGCGGTACACGCCGAGCTTGCGGAACGCGAGGTCGGGTTGGATGCTGGACGGCCCGGGACGGTCGGTCACCCGGGCGACCTCGGTGCGGGCCAGGTCCAGCAGGAGCCGATCTTGCTCCATTGTGGACAGACTGGTGAGGCGTCGGACCAGCTGGTCGGTCTCCGGCCGGACGCCCGCGTCACCAGCGCCGCCTGATGTTCCCGGTTCCTGTTGTCCCACCATCGACGGTCTCCTCACTGTGTCCCGAGGTGCCGGACCGCCGGGTGTTCGAGGGTCGGTCATCAGGTACGCCCGGTGTGCATTTGCCCAGTATGTGGCCGTGATGCCGGGGTACGACCGGGGAGATCGGCATCTCTAGGCGAACTCTTAGGCCGCGTCCCGCGGTCTGTCCCGCGGTCTGTCCCGTGGTCTCTGGTGCGGCCGGCCGGTCGGACCGTGGGACACGGCCCGTGCCGCCGCACCGCCGGCCCGTCGCGGCGGGGAGACCGCCCCGGTGCGGCGCTCAGAGCGGGATGTTCCCGTGCGCGCCACGGCGTACCGGTGCCGCCGCGACCGCCGCCGCGAGCCGGCGGCGGGTGGTGCGGGGATCGATGATCTCGTCGACGGCGCCCAGCTCCACCGCGCGGGTCAGCCCGCCGGACCTCTGCTGGTGCTCGGCGATCAGCCGGGTACGCAACGGTTCCCGCTCCTCCGGGTCGGCCGCGGCCAGCTGCTTGCGGTGCAGGATGCGGACCGCCGACTCGGCGCCCATCACCGCGGCCTCCGCCTCCGGCCACGCCAGTACCGTGGTGGCTCCCAGCGAGCGGGAGTTCATGGCGATGTAGGCGCCGCCGTACGAGCGCCGGGTGATCAGCGTGATCCGGGGGACCACGGCCTCGGAGAACGCGTACAGCAGCTTGGCTCCGCGCCGGATGATCGCCGACCATTCCTGGTTGACGCCGGGCAGGTATCCGGGCACGTCGACCAGTACCACCAGCGGAATGCCGAGGCAGTCGCTCATCCGCACGAACCGGGCCGCCTTCTCCGCCGACAGGGTGTCCAGGCAGCCACCCTTGCGCAGCGGGTTGTTCGCGAGCACACCCACCGTGCCGCCGCCGAGCTGCCCGAACCCGATCACCATGTTGCGCGCCCAGCGCGCCTGCAGTTCGTGGAAGTCGCCGTCCAGGATCTCGCGCACCAGCGGTCGTACGTCGTAGGCGCGGCGGCTCTCGGCGGGCAGCAGGGCACGCAGGTCGGAGTCGCCGCCCGCCTTGCTCGGGTCGACCCGACCCGGGGCGGCGAGCAGCGCGGTCAGCTGGCGGGCCTCCTCGTACGCCGCCTCGTCGGTCTCGGTGACGACGTGCGCCACCCCGGACCGTCGACCGTGCGCGTCGCCACCACCCAGTTCCTGCATGCCGATCTGTTCGCCGGTCACGCTGTGGACCACCTCGGGTCCGGTGATGAACATCAACCCGGTGCCGGACATGACGACGACGTCGGTGAGGGCCGGACCGTACGCGGCGGCGCCGGCCGCGGGGCCGAGTACGACCGAGATCTGCGGCACCCGGCCCGAGGCGCGGATCATCGCCGCGAACATCCGGCCGACCGCCTCCATCGACTCGACGCCCTCGGCGAGCCGGGCACCGCCGGAGTGCCACAGCCCGATCACCGGGCAGCCCTCCGCCACGGCGGCGTCGATGGCGCCGACGATGTGCGCGGTGCCCTCGGAGCCGAGCGAGCCGCCCATCCGCCGGGCGTCGGTGCAGTACACCAGGACCCGGTTGCCGTGGATCCGGCCGCCGACCGCGACCACGCCGCTGTCGTCGGGTTCGTGCAGCGGCGCCACCGAGCCGGCGTCGAGCAGACGCCCGAGGCGTACGTCGGGGGCGCGGTGGTCGACGTCGGTCACTGGAAGACGGGAACCTGGGCGGCGATCCGCTTCACGTAGCCGCCGTAGCCGGACTTGTCGAACTGCTCACCGCGCCGGTAGCAGTGCTCCGCGTCGATGAAACCCATCCGCAGCGCGACTTCCTCGATGCAGGCGATCCGGACGCCCTGCCGCGCCTCCAACACCTGCACGTACTGCGCCGCCTCGAGCAGCGAGTCGGGCGTGCCGGTGTCCAGCCAGGCGAAGCCACGCCCCAGGTCGACCACCTTGGCCTTGCGCCGAGCCTGGTACGCGCGGATCACGTCGACGATCTCCAGCTCGCCGCGCGCGGACGGTCGCAGCGAGCGGGCGATCTGCACCGCGTCGTTGTCGAAGAAGTACAGGCCGGTGATGGCGCGGTTCGAGCGCGGCAGCTCCGGCTTCTCCTCGATGTTGGTCAACATCCCGTCGTCGTCCACCTCGCCGACGCCGTAGCGTTCCGGTTCGGCCACGGAGTACCCGAAGAGGGTGCAGCCGTCGACCTCCTCGGCACTGCGGCGCAGCAGCTCGGAGAACCGGGGACCGTGGAAGATGTTGTCCCCCAGGATGAGCGCGATCGACTCGGACCCGATGTGGTCGGCGCCGATGAGCAGCGCCTCCGGCAGTCCGTTCGGCTGTGGCTGCGGCGCGTAGCTGATCGTCAACCCGAGGTCGGACCCGTCGCCGAACAGCTGCTGGAACAGCGGCAGCTCCCTCGGCGTGGAGATGATCAGGATGTCCCGGACGTTCGCGAGCATGAGCACGGACAGCGGGTAGTAGATCATTGGCTTGTCGTAGACCGGAAGCAACTGCTTCGACACCGGCAGTGTCGCGGGGTGAAGACGGCTTCCGGTGCCGCCGGCGAGGATGATCCCCTTCATTGCCGTACCTCACGTCGGGTCGATGGGGTGTCGTGGCCGATCCGGTACGCGTGGCGGCGCCTGGGCCGGGTGTCGGGCCGGAGCGCCGTCGCGGGTCGTTGCGGGTGCTGGCGGGACGACCGCGACCACGTGGTACGGGTCCCGGCTGCCGGGCTGCTGGGTGAGCCCGAGGACCGTCATCGTCCACCGCCCGGTCTGCGGTTTTCCCTAAAGCTCCCGGATGGCCGGGTCCGGCGCGCGTCGACCACAGTGGACCATCGTGACCCGACCGTAGCGTGCCGGTCACCTACCGCTGCCCGCGCCTGTCGTTGCCGGTTCCCGTACCGGTGTGCGGGCCGCGCGTGACCAAGCTAAGGAAAGTCCCAGAAGGGGGCTGGTAGGAAGGACCGCGTGCTGACCACCCGCAGCGACCAAAGGGAGTAGCCGACCGGGCTCGAGCCGGCGGCCTCCGCTGCCCGATCGACGATGGAGAATCCAGGAAGTGGGACGCCGAGATGGCCGTTGACGGTGCGGGGTCCGACTTCCGGCGTCCCGTTTCGCCGGTGGAGTGGTGGCTGGTCGGCCATCCGCCCGCGGCCACCCCGATCATCCAACTCGTCGTCGAGGGTGCGGGCCGGATCGGGCCCGACGCACTCGCCGCCGCGGTCGCCACGGCCGGCGCCGCATGCCCCGGCACCCGACTGGTCCGCCGCGGCCACACCTGGGTCGACTCCGGTCGCCCGGTACCGGTGCGCACCGTACCGGCCGGTTCCGCCGAGTTGCTGGAGCTGCCCGCCCTGCACGGCACCCTGTCCGGCCGGCGCCGTCCACCGTGCGAGGTGCTGCTCGTCGACGGTGCCGCCAGTACCGTCGTGTTCCGCACCTCGCACGAGGTGATGGACGGCAGCGGGCTCCTGCTGTGGGTCGGCGAGGTGTTCCGCGCGCTGCGTGGCGAGACGCCGGTGGACGCCGCGGACCCCACCAGCGAGGGCGACGTGCTCGCCGACATCCCGACCGACGCGGCGCGGTCCACACCGGAACTCCGGCACCCGGCGCTGCTCGGCGCGCGGGACCGGGCGGCGACGCCACGGTTCCGGTGGCACCGCCGGACCGTGGACGGATACCACCCGGCGCTGGTGGCCCGTACGGCCCAGGTGGTCACCGCGTGGTCCGGCGCCGACGACGGCCGGTTCTCCGTGCCCGTCGACCTTCGCCGGCACGTGCCCGGCGTACGGTCCACCGCGAACCTGTCGCAGAGCGTGCCGCTCGACGTGCCGGCCGGACAGTCCTGGGTGGACATCCAGGAGCGGCTGCTGGAGATGCTCGCCGAGCGCCGCGAACTGGAGACCCGTACCGATCCCGCGTTCCTCAAGGTGCCGCCGCCGCTGCTGCGGTTCCTCAACGGCCGGGCCGACGCGAAGGCGGCCGGCACCGACCGGTACCCGGCGACCGCGGCGCTCTCCCACCTCGGTCGGCTCGACATCGCCGACTTCCACACCGGGTCGTTCGAGGCGACCGCGGTGTACCCGCTCAGCACCCTGCCGCTGTGCGGCCCTGCCGAGTTCAACATGCTGGAATGCGGCGGACACACCGAGATCACGCTCGCCTGGCACGACGGTGACCCCGCCGCCGCACGCCGGGCCGAGGAACTGCTGGACCGTCTCGTCGAGGCGCTCTCCCCGCGTGAGCGTCGGGACTGGGACGGCAACCGGACCAGCCGGCCGACACCGGACACGACGCTGCCCCGGATGTTCGCCGAGCAGGTCGCCCGGACCCCGGACGCGGTGGCGGTCAGCGCACCCGACGGTGAGTTCACGTACGCGGAGCTGGCCCGCCGCTCCGCCGCCGTCGCGGCGGCCCTCGGCGCCCATGGCGTCGGCCGTGACGACCGGGTCGGGCTCGTCGGCGGTCGGACCGCCGCCTCGATCGTGGCGATCTGGGGGATCCTGCGCGCCGGCGCCGGGTACCTGCCGATCGACGAGCAGTACCCCGACGAGCGGATCACCGGACTGCTCGCCGACGCGAAGGCCCCGGTCTGCCTGCTCGGCGCGGCCGACGCGGCCCGCGACTGCCTGCCGGACGGCTGCCGGACCGTACGCCTGGACACCCTGCCGGACGACGCGCCGGACTGGTCCGACGTGGACGGTGCCCCGACCGACCTGGCGAACGTCATCTACACCTCGGGATCGACCGGTCGGCCCAAGGGCGTCGAGATCGAACACCGCAGCCTGGTCAACTACGTCCGGTGGGTGACCCGGGAGGCCCGCCTCGACGCCGACACCCGGATGCCGCTCATCGCGTCGATCTCGTTCGACATGGCCGGCTGCGCGGTGTTCCTGCCACTGCTCAACGGCGGAACCGTACTGCCGGTGCCCGACGTGAACGCGGTGACCCTGCGCGACGTGCTCCAGGACGCGGGCGCGAACACCCTGGCCATCACGCCGTCGCACCTGGACCTGATCAACCAGCTGTCCCTGACCGGTACGTCGATGCGGGTCGTGATGACCGCCGGGGAACTGCTGCGCCGGTCGACCGCGGTGCGCGCGAAGGAACTGTTCGGACCGGACTGCCGCATCCTGTGCCAGTGGGGCCCGAGCGAGACGACCATCGTCAACACCTCGCACGAGTTCGACGCGGACTCCGACACCGACGCCGGCGTGCCGTTCGGTCGGCCGATGGACAACAACACGGTGTACCTGCTCGACCCGCACGGCTGCTTCGTCGAACCCGGCGAGCCCGGCGAGGCGTACGTGGGTGGCGCGCAGGTGGCCCGCGGCTACCTGGACCGGCCGGCGCTGACCCGGGAACGGTTCGTCCGGCTGGCCGACGGCACGCCGGTGTACCGCACCGGTGACATCACCCGACTGCTGCCCACCGGGGACCTGGCCTTCGTCGGTCGGGTCGACGACCAGGTGAAGGTGCTCGGGCACCGGATCGAACCGGCCGAGGTCGCCCAGGCGCTGGAGGCGCACCCGGCGGTGAAGCAGGCCGCGGTCGTCGCCCGCAACCGGCCCGGCCAGCAGCACAAGGAACTCTGCGCGTACGTGGTCAGCGAGGACGAGGTCACGCCCGTGGAGCTGTCCGGCCACCTGGCGACGCTGCTGCCCCGGTACATGGTCCCGGCCGCGATCATGACGATCGACGCGATCCCCCGTACCCCCAACGGGAAGACCGACGCGCGGGCGCTGCCGGACCCGTTCGCCGAGCGGGCGGGTACCGAGGACGTCCTCGCGGCGGACCGCGACGACCTCGGCGCCGCGGTGGCCCGGATCTGGGTGCAGACCCTGCGCGTCGACCCGGCCGTACTGGACGACCACACCGACTTCCATCAGCTCGGCGGCAACTCGCTGCTGCTGCTGTCGATGATCTCCGAGGTCTCGACCGCCGTGGTGGGTGGCCCGGGGCAGGAGGCCTTCATGCGGGAGCTGGGTCGGATCATCCGCGAACCCACCCTGGGCGGCGTCACCCGGATCGCCCGGGAGGTACGCGCCAAACACCCGGCCCCCCAGGCCTGACCCGAGCCAACCGCCGACCCCCAGGCAGGAGAGACCGGGCAGCGGGCGACCAGCAACTGAAGATCCTGGTCGGCCCGGCTGCGACGGGCGATCCCAGCTCCTGCCTGATCCGCCAAGGAGCTGAGCGACAGATGGCCAACGAGGACAAGCTTCGCGACTACCTCAAGCGGGTGACGGCGGACCTGCGCCAGGCGAACCGACGGCTGCGCGAGTTCGAGGAGCGGGACCGCGAACCGGTCGCGATCGTCGCGATGAGCTGCCGCTTCCCCGGCGGCGTCGGCAGTCCCGAGGACCTGTGGCAGGTACTGGCCGAGGGCCGGGACGTCATCTCCGCCGCGCCCGCCAACCGGGGCTGGGACCTGGAGGACCATTACGACCCCGACCCGGACCGGGCCGGCAAGACGTACGCCCGCACCGGCGGTTTCCTGCACGACGCGGACGAGTTCGACGCGGACTTCTTCGGCATCTCGCCGCGCGAGGCGCTCGCCATGGACCCGCAGCAGCGGCTGCTGCTGGAGACCTCGTGGGAGGTGTTCGAACGGGCCGGAATCGCGCCGGACTCGTTGCGCGGCACCGGATCGGGCGTGTTCATCGGCGCGAGCCACCAGGGCTACGGGTCGTCGCTGCACGTCGCCCCGGAGGGCGTCGAGGGTCACCTGCTCACCGGGGGCGCCAGCGCCGTCCTGTCCGGGCGGCTCGCCTACACCTACGGCTTCGAGGGCCCGGCCGTCACCGTCGACACGATGTGCTCCTCCTCCCTGGTCGCGCTGCACCTGGCCGTGCGGTCGCTGCGGCAGGGCGAATGCTCGGTCGCGCTGGTCGGCGGCGTCACCGTGATGGGCACACCGCGCGCGTTCATCGAGTTCAGCCGGCAGCGCGGGCTGTCCGCGGACGGGCGGTGCCGGGCGTTCTCGGCCGACGCCGCCGGCACCGGCTGGGGCGAGGGCGTCGGTGTGCTGCTGGTGGAGCGGCTGTCCGACGCCCGGCGGCGCGGCCATCAGGTGCTGGCCGTGGTCCGCGGCTCCGCGATCAACCAGGACGGTACGAGCAACGGGCTGACCGCGCCGAACGGCCCGGCGCAGCAGCGGGTCATCCAGGCGGCGCTGGCCGACGCGCAGCTGTCCGCGGTGGACGTGGACGCCGTCGAGGCGCACGGTACGGCGACGACGCTGGGCGACCCGATCGAGGCGCAGGCCCTGCTCGGCACGTACGGGCAGGGCCGCCCGGCGGGGCGTCCGCTGTGGCTGGGTACCTGCAAGTCGAACATGGGGCACACCCAGGCCGCCTCCGGGCTGGCCGGCGTGATCAAGTCCGTACTGGCCCTCCAGCACCGGGTCCTGCCGCGGACGCTGCACGTGACCGAGCCGACCCCGCACGTGGACTGGTCCGCCGGCGCGGTGGAACTGCTCACCGAACCCGTGGACCTGTCCGGGCGGGACCGGCCGGTACGGATGGGCGTGTCCTCCTTCGGCGCCAGCGGCACCAACGCGCACGCCATCCTGGAGGAGGCGCCCGCGCCGGTCGGGGCGGCGGACACCGACGAGACTCCGGACGCCGACGGGGCCCCGAACGCGGACGGCGTGGTGGGCGCCGACCCCACGGCGGGGCCGGTCACGGTACGCGGCGCGGCGCCGGAGC
>JBAUUM010000915.1:0-9934 GCA_049582705.1 Actinocatenispora sp. | reverse complement strand
GCGTACCGCCGTCCGGTGGTGGTCCGGTGCGGGGCGTGCCGTCCGGCGAGTGCCCGGCCGAGGCCCGGTGGGACGCGGCCGACCGGGAGCCCGACCCGCCGCCGGTGCAGCCGCCACCCGTCAGCAGAACCACCAGGAGTACCGCCAGCAGGAGCGGGAGGCCGTGCCGAGCGGAACCGTGGCCGACACGGCCGTACCGGGCGGAGCCGGGCCGGGTGGTGGGCGGGCGCCGGACGGGGCGGCGCGGGACGGAAGTGTGCTGGACGGCACGACTGGGCGGCGCGATGTCAGGATTCATCACGATTTCCGTCCTTTTGGCGGCGGCATTGTCACCGTACGTCCGCCGCCCGGTCACCGGACGACACTTGCCCGCCAGCCACTCACCGGAGTGACGGTGCAGGTCACGAGGGGTGCCGCAGGTGTCGGCAAGTCGACAGGATCCCGACAAGCCGCCGCCACTTGTCACTGGTTACCGATCAGTAATACAGTGGGGTTACTGAACAGTACGGATCGGCGGCGGGCTGCCCGCCGCCGACGCTGATGCCAACGTCAGGCCGGGAGCTGCATCATGGGGCACTACAAGAGCAACCTGCGGGACCTCGAATTCAACCTGTTCGAGGTGTTCGGCACCGACGAACGGCTCGCGAAGGCACCATTCGCCGAGATCGACGTCGACACCGCGCGGGGTCTCCTGGCCGAGATCGACCGCTTCGCCCGCGAGGACCTGGCCAGCTGCTACGCCGACGCCGACCGCGAGCCGCCGGTGTTCGACCCCGCGACGCACTCGGTGACGATGCCCGAGTCGTTCCGCTCGACGTTCCTGTCGATGATGGAGGCCGAATACTGGCGGATGGACATCCCCGAGGGGATGGGCGGCACCAGCGCGCCCCGCGCGCTGTGGTGGTCCGCCGCCGAGCTGATCCTCGGCTCCAACCCGGCCGCGTTCATGTACGCGGCGGGCCCCAGCTTCGGCGGCACCCTCTTCCGGCTCGGCACGCCGGAGCAGCAGGAGTGGGCGAAGATGTTCGCCGAGAAGCACTGGGGCGCCACCATGGTGCTCACCGAGCCGGACGCCGGCTCCGACGTGGGCGCCGGCCGCACCAGGGCCCATCAGCAGGAGGACGGCAGCTGGCGGCTGGAGGGCGTCAAGCGCTTCATCACGTCCGCCGAGCACGACATGTCGGAGAACATCATCCACTACGTGCTGGCCCGTCCGGTCGGCGTCGAGGGTGTCGGCGGCCCCGGCACGAAGGGCCTGTCCCTGTTCGTGGTGCCGAAGTTCCTGTTCGACCCGGCGACCGGCGAAGTGGGCGAGCGCAACGGCGCGTACGTGACCAACGTCGAGCACAAGATGGGCCTGAAGGCCTCGACCACCTGCGAGCTGACCCTCGGCGACGGGCAGCCCTGCGTGGGTTGGCTGGTCGGTGAGGTGCACGAGGGCATCGCGCAGATGTTCAACATCATCGAGTACGCACGGATGATGGTCGGCACCAAGGCGATGTCCGCGCTGTCCACCGGCTACCTCAACGCGCTGGACTACGCGAAGTCCCGGGTGCAGGGCGCCGACCTCACCAACCCGGCCAAGTCCGCGCCGCGGGTGACCATCACCCACCACCCCGACGTACGGCGCTCGCTGCTGACGCAGAAGTCGTACGCGGAGGGGCTGCGCGCGCTCGTCGCGTACACCGCCGCCTGGCAGGACAAGACCAAGATCGCCGAGGCGACCGGCGACAGCGAGGCGCTCGACCTGGCGCACCGGGTCAACGACCTGCTGCTGCCGCTGGTCAAGGGCTGCGGGTCGGAGCGGGCGTACGAGCTGCTCGGCTCCGAGTCGCTGCAGACCTTCGGCGGGTCCGGCTTCCTGCAGGACTACCCGCTCGAGCAGTACATCCGGGACGCGAAGATCGACACGCTGTACGAGGGCACGACCGCCATCCAGGCCCAGGACCTGTTCTTCCGCAAGATCGTGAAGGACAAGGGCAAGGCGCTGACCACGGTCGCCACCGAGATCACCGCGTTCATCGCGGCCGAGGCCGGCAACGGGCAGCTCAAGCTCGTCCGGGCGGCGCTCGCCACCGCGCTGGAGAACGTGCAGGGCATTCTCGGCAAGCTCTTCGAGTACGCCGGCGCCTCCCAGCAGGGCGAGCCGCGTTCGGTCTACAAGGTCGGCCTGCACTCCCGCCGCCTGCTGCTCGGCATGGGCGACCTGGTCATCGGCTGGCTGCTGGCCCGCCAGGCCGAGGTCGCGCTCGCCAAGCTCGGCGGCGAGGTGTCCGAGTCCGACCAGCACTTCTACCAGGGCAAGGTCGCGGCGGCCAGCTTCTTCGCCGCCGAGATCCTGCCGCGTCTCGCCGCCGACCGGGCCGTCGTCGAGGCCGCCACCCTCGACCCCATGGACCTGGCCGAAGAGGCCTTCTGACCCGACACGCACCGCCTCCCGCAGCGGCCCCCGGCGTACCCCCTGCGCCGGGGGTCGCCGCATGTCCGCCACCTGTCCCGTGCGGACCCGGTACCGCCGGTGACCGATGTCGCGCAACGAGGGCCGTACGCGCCCGAACGTGTGTGAACGTCCCCCGGGCGGGGTACCCGGCAGGCAAGGAGGTGGAGCATGAGCATCGGAGTAGGCATCTTCCTGCTGGTAGTGGGTGCGATCCTCGCATTCGCGGTGCACGCAAACCTCGGCTGGCTGGACATCAACGTCGTCGGCTGGATCCTCATCCTCGCCGGGGTCATCGAACTCGGGATCACCCTGATGGTGTGGAACAAGCGGCGTCGGGCCAGCACCGTCACGCAACGCGAGGTGTACCAGGGCGGTCAGCCGACCACGGTCACCGAGCGGCGCACCGTCAACGACTCGACCCTGGGACCGGAGAGCGGGCCCGGCGGGAGCACACCCGCGCCGCCACCGCCGCACCGCGCCTGACCGCGTCCACCCGGTAGCCACGCGAGGACCACCGCTCGGACCGGCCAACCGGGTGTGACGCTCCACCGGCTCTACGCCACACGATGTCGGGCGGAGGTGGCGATCATGCGGGAAGGACCGGCGCGCGATGGGTACGACGTGGTCATCGTCGGAGGCGGTGCCGCCGGGCTGAGCGCCGCGACGGTGCTCGGCCGATGTCGACGCACCGTGCTGGTCGTCGATGCCGGTCAGCCGCGCAACGCCCCCGCCGCGCACGCCCAGGGATTCCTGACGCGGGACGGCACTCCGCCCGGGGAGCTGCTGGCACACGGGCGGGAAGAAGCCCGTCGGTACGGGGTGGAGGTGCTGGCCGACCGAGTGGTCCGAGCCCGGTCGGGCGGCACCGGCTTCGACATCCGGATCGACGCGGGCCACGACGTGCACGCGCGACGGCTGCTGGTCTGCACCGGCCTGGTCGACCGGCTGCCGGACCTGCCCGGCCTGGCCGAACGGTGGGGCCGGGACGCCGTGCACTGCCCGTTCTGCCACGGCTGGGAGGGGCGGGACGAACCCACGGTGGCACTGGTCGGAACCGCCCTGGACCTGCACAAGGCCGTACTCGTCACCGCCCTCACGAGCCGGCTCACGCTGGTGACCGAGAGCCCGATGACGGCCGCCTCACTCGCCCAGGAACCCGACGGCAGGCTGCTGATCGACGCCGGGGTACCGGTCGTGCCCGGGCCGGCGGTGGAAATCCTGGTCCAAGAGGACCGACTGGCGGGAGTGCGTACCGCGGACGGGACGGTGCTGGACGCCTCGGTGGTGTACTGCACCCCGCCGGTGGCACCGTGCGACACCCTGCTCGCCCAGCTCGGGGCGAAGACCACCGGATCGATCTTCGGCCCGGTCGTCGCGGTGGACGACGAGGGCGCCACCAGCGTCGCCGGAGTGTGGGCGGCCGGGAACGCGGTCGATCCCACCGCGCAACTGGTGCACGCCGCCAGCGCCGCCTACCGCGCCGCGCAGGCCATCGCCACCAGCCTCGCGGCGGAGGACCTACGGGTCACCGCCGTGCGGTGACCCGTGCCGGACGGTACCGGGCTGGGTTCCACCACCCGGCCACCGGTCAGCGGAGCAGGTCGCCGAGCGCGACGACGATCGCGTCCAGCCCTGCGGCCTGCCACATTGTGTAGTGGTCCCCGGCAACGGTCTCCACCACGCAGTCCGCGCCGGCCCGGCTCCAGGAGTCCGCCGGCGACGCCGTGCCCGCTGGCCGCGCCGTGGCCTGGACGAGCAGCACCGGACCCGGGCAGCTGTCCGGCCGGTACCGCGCCAGTGCCCGCAGGTTCGCCGCGTACACCTCGGCGAGCCGCCGCCAGCTCGACTCCGGGGTCTCCGCCGGCAACACCCCGCGGGCACGGAGGTGGCCGAAGACCGCAGCGCGATCGGTCACCGCGTCCAGGTCTGGCCGGACACCGACCTCGCCGGTGAGGTCCTGCACCATCCGGGTCAGTACGGCCCGCTCGGTCAACTCGTCCACCGGCGCGTCCGCCGCCGGCAGTACGGCATCGACCACCACCAGCCGACTGACCAGTTCGCCCTTCTGGCCCAGTTGGCGGGCCATTTCCAGCGCGATCAGGCCACCCATCGACCAGCCGCCGATCAGGTACGGCCCGATTGGTTGTATCGCCCGCACGCGTTCCAGGTACGCCGCGGCCATCTCCTCGATCGTGGTCAGCGGCGGCTCGTCGGTTCGCAGCCCGACGGACTCCAGACCATAGACAGGCCGGCCCACCGGCAGTCGCAGACTCAGTTCGGTGTAGCAGGATGCTGCGCCCCCCACCGGATGTACGAGGAACAGCGGGCGGCCGCTGCCCCGGCGCAGGGTCAGGACCGGGACCCCGCCGGACTCGGCGCGGAGCCCGCCGCGCCGGTCCGTCCGGACGATCTCTGCCACGTGCGCGGGAGTGGCGTTGCCGAACAGGGAAGCCACCGGCACCTCCACTCCGAACTCGCGGGTGACCGCGGTCAGCAGCCGGATGGCCAGGAATGAGTTGCCGCCCACGACGAAGAAGTCGTCCTCGACGCCCAGTTCATCAATGCCGAGCACCTGCGCGAACAGCGTGACGAGGGTGGCCTCCACCTCGTCGGCAGGTGCCCGCCGGGCACCCGTCCCGCCCGGTCCATGATCGGGTAGCAACGTGGCCAGTTGCTTCCGGTCGACTTTGCCGTTCGGAGTGAGCGGCACCGCGGCCACGGTCTGGATCAGCGACGGCACCATGTACGGCGGCAGCGTCCCGGCCAGTGCGAGGCGCAGCCCCTCGCCGTCCGGTGGCCGCGCGGTGTCGGCGGGCACCACGTACGCCGCGAGGGCCTTGCCGCTGGTACTCGCCGAGCGGACCACCGCGACCGCGTCGCGTACGCCGTCCACCCGTTGCAACGCGCTCTCGATCTCGCCCAGTTCGACCCGGTACCCGTTGACCTTGACCTGGAGGTCGTCCCGGCCGAGCAGCTCGATGGTGCCGTCCGGCAGCACCCGACCGAGATCTCCGGTGCGGTACAGGTGCGTCCCGGTCCCGTCGTGCCGGACGAACCGGTCCGCCGTACGCGCTTCGTCCTGCCAGTATCCTCGGGCGACGCCGACGCCACCGATGGCGATCTCACCGGTCGCCCATTCGGGCCGGGGCTCCCGGTTCCCGTCCAGTACATACATCCGCTGGTTCGTCATGGCCTGCCCGTAAGGGATGCTCCGCCAGGTCGGATCGACGGCACCGATGCGGTACATGATCGACCAGATCGACCCCTCGGTGGCGCCGCCCATGCTGATCACCTCGGCACCCGACCACAGACCCCTGATCCGCTCCGGCAGAGTGACCGGGATCCAGTCCCCACTGAGCAGGACGGACCGCAGCGACAGGGGCGTCCTGGCCGGGTCGCTGGACTCGATGTGGTCGACGAGGATCTCCATCAGCGCCGGCACGCTGTTCCAGATGGTCACCTTCTCCGTACTGGCCAGTTCCGCCCAGTGCTCGGGTTCGCGGAGCTGGTCGCGGCCCGGGAAGACCAGCACGCCGCCGGCGGCCAGGGTGCCGAAGATGTCGAACACCGACAGGTCGAAGCTCAGGAGGGAAAGCCCGAGGACGACGTCGTCGGACCCCAGGCCGATCACCTCGGTCACGTCCGCGACTGTGTTCACCGCGGACTGGTGGGTGACCTCGACGCCCTTCGGCTCGCCGGTCGACCCCGAGGTGTAGATGACGTACGCCGTGTCGTCCGGACGCTGCCGTGGACAGACCGATACGGGAGCGTCCGGTGCGGTCGGCACGTGATCGACGGACAGCCAGCTCCGGTCACCCGGGAGGTCGATCCCCTCCGCCACCCAGGACTGGGTCAGTCCGACCCCTGGCGTCGCCCGGTCGAGCAGGTAGGCGATACGGGCTGCCGGCAGTGCCGCGTCGATCGGCAGGTACGCGGCGCCCGCGTACATGACGCCGAGCACGGCCACGACCTGCTCCCAGCCCTTCTCCGCGACCACGGGAAGCAGCATGCCCGGCCGTACGCCCCGGTCGACCAGCCAGGAGCCGACCGCGGCGGACCGTGCCGCCAGTTCCCCGTATGTCAGCCGTGTCTCTCCGGCAACGAGCGCCAACCGGTCGGGGGCCTCGTCCGCCATCGTGAAGAACGGTGTGTGCAACAGTCCCGCCGGATCCAGGGTGAGCAGGCGGTCGACAGGTTCGATCTCCGCGCTGCGGGGTAGCAGGCCGGACACCGTCACCGGTCGATGCCATCCCTGTTCGTCGGTCAGGGCGGCCAGCAGTGTCCGGTACGTCCGGAACGCCGATTCGATGAATCCGGGACAGAAGACGGCGTCGACGGTGTCCCAGTTGGAGACCAGGCCACCCCCGTACTCGTACACCTGGTGGTCCAGGTGTACCTGCGGGGTCTGCAGAGCGCTGTCCACCACCTCGACAGGGAATGGTGGCGTATCCAGGAAGGACGTGTCGACGTCGAGCAGACCGGCGAACACGACGGGAAACACCGCACGCGCCGACCAACCCTGCGCCCGGGCGGTCTCCCGGGCGATCCGCACCCCGTCCACCGAACCGTGTGCCAGGTCGGTACTCAGTTGCGCCTGTACCGCCCGCGCCCGGTCGGCGAAACCCACCTGGTCCCGGCAGTCCACCTCGACGGGCACGGTCCCGCCGAGGTTCCCGAGTACGGTCCGGCTGCCCGGGTGGTCCGGGGAACGGAACGAGGACAGCACCAGCAGCGTGAAGTTCTGCTGCTTGCTCCAGTGCGCGAGCACCTCCGCGTACGCGGTGAGCAGCGCCGCCTCGCGGGTGACGCCAGCAGTTTCGGCGTGCCGTTGGAAGGCCCGCCAACGGTCCGGATCCAGCCGGGCGACCCGGCGGGTGAATCGGGCGCCGGAGGGCGGTACCCGATCGAGCACGGGGAGTTCCGGCGCCGGCGCGAGCGAACCGACCCTGGCCCGCCAGTACTCCCAGTCCCGGTCCGGGTCGGCGTCCGCCACGGCCTCGGTGAGGAGGTGGGTGACGACTTCCCGGTACCCGGCTGTGCCCCGGCCCGGGTGGTGCCCGGGATCCCGGTAGAGCGCGATCCAGTCCTCGACCAGGGCATGCTGGGTGAGGCCGTCGGCGATGACGAATCCGATGCTGACGTGCGCCCGGTCCCGGCCGCCGTCGAGGCGCTGGACGATCACATCCACCATGGGCGCCACGGACGGGTCGGGCCCTGTCGTGGCAAGATGGCGGGTCACCTCGCCGACCCGGCTGTCCACCTCGTCGGCGGGAAGTCCACGCAGGTCCTCCACCGTCACCCGGGGCTCCGCCGTGGACAGTACGGTCTGCTGGCCGTCGGGGGTGACGACGACGCGGAGGATGTCGTGGCACTGGACCAGCCGCCGCAGGGCGGCCACCGCACGGTCGAGGTCGAGGTCCGTGCAGTCGAACGCGAAGTACTCGTGGGCGTCGATGCCGCCCAGTTCCAGTGCGTCGGCGCGACCCACCCAGTACGCCTGTTGCAACGGGGTCAGCGGAAAGGGTGCGTCCGCTCCGACCGGGGAGTGGTTCGGGTCCTGCGGTCTCGACGACATCATGCGGGTCCTCCTCTGTCCGCCACGACGTCGCGTCGGCCGTCACCACCGGATCCCGGACCGGTGCCCGTGCGTATGCGGTCAGCCTGAAGCGGCCAAGCGCGCAGCCCGAAGCGCGGTACCGCCGATGGGAGACGGACGACGCGGGTCCAGAATCCATAATTCGGGACGAAACGACCAAGTAGCGAAGCCAGACCGACAATAACCTCGGGAAACAGCGGCCTTCGGGACTCGGCGGCCCGGCCCGATCGATCGAGGCACCCCTCAGCACGGCACCCCTGTCGGAGTCACCAGGTGATCACCCGACGGGCGGAAAGACGCCGTTCTGCGAGGTCGAAGCCACGGACCCACCTGTCTCCGGAGTCAACGGCATACGCTCCGGGCATGGCCGACCTGATGTGCCCGACCAGGCTCGTGTGCCTGCGTCACGGCGGTACGCTGCCCGCGCTCGCCGGGCTGCAGGTCGGCCGGGTGTACAGCGCCCCCGAGTCGCTGCCCGAGGCGGAACGACTCGCCGGTGACCTCGGTGTCGACGCGGAGGTCCGCCCCGCGCTCGCCGAGGTCGCCGACGCTCCGCTGCGGAGCTGGCTGCTCGACGCGGAACTGGAGACACCCGCGGCCGACGGTCGTACCGGCCGGTACCTGCTGGACCGGGTCGGGTCGACGCTGACCGAGATCGCCGAGCGGCACCGTGGCCAGACCGTCGCGGTCGTGGCCGGCGCCGCGCCGCTCAGCCTCGCCCTCGCCGCGCTGTGTCGGGGCCTCGCCCCGGCCGTGGTCTGCCGGCACCCCTTGACGCCTGGTAGGGCCGTGATCACCGAGTACGATGCGGACGGCTGGCGTTACCTCTCCGGCTGGACCGCGACGACGGACTGACCGGGATGGCACGGTGATCAGCGAACAGTTGGCACGGGCCGAGGCGGCGCTCGCCGACCTCACCGACATCGAGGGCGACTCGGCGCTGGTCGCCGGGGTGCGCTGCGCCGCGCTGGGCGTCGCCCAGCCGTGGGGCACGTACGCGCGACCGGTGCGGCCCCCGGCCTGCGGCGACTTCCGGCAGGTGATCGACTGGCTGTCCGCCCGGAGCACCCAGTGGACGGTCAAGGTGTCGGCCCGGGACGTCGGCGCGCCCATCTACCGGGGCCTGCGCGAATGGCTCGCCCTGCCCGTGTACGTGCTCGCGGCCCCTGACGCGCTCGACCGGACGCCGACCGTGTCGGGACTGGACGTGACCCTGGCGCACAGCCCGGACGAGTTCCTCCGCGTGTACGGCACCGAGCTCGCGCCGCTGGTCACCGACCGGCGGCTGGCGTCCAAGGGCTACCGGTTCCTGGTCGCGCGGCTCGACGGCAGACCGGTCGGCTGCGCGCAGGTACGCCGCGCGGAGGGCACCGTGTACATCTCGGCGGTGACGGTACGGCCGGAGTACCGCCGGCGCGGCATCGGCGCGGCGATCTCGACGGCGGCCAGCCGGCTGGCCCTCACGCTGGCCGACGACGGTCCGGTGTGGCTGCACGCCAGCGACGAGCCGGGACGCGTCTACCGCCGGATCGGCTACCGGCAGGTCGACGAGCACGTACTGCTCACCGCCTGAGCCCGAGATCCCGCCGAGCGTCCCCGCGCGGTCCCGATGGCCCGGCCCGGTACGTCGTGGCCTCCGGCTGACGCACACCGGTCCGCGGGACGGGTCCGAGGATCCGTGAGGCCTTCGCGACCGGACCGTTATGGTGACGCCATGCGAACGCATCCCGCCGGCCCGCACGCGCTGCTGCTGGACTGCGCGGACGCCGACGAGGTGGCGGCCTGGCACGCCGAGCTGACCCGCCGCCGCGACGCGGGCGAACTGTCCGCGGTCGAACTGGTGCCGGCGGCGCGCACCATCCTCGTGGACGGGGTACCCGACCCGGCCGCGACGGCCG
>JBAUUM010000914.1:0-1576 GCA_049582705.1 Actinocatenispora sp. | reverse complement strand
GCCCGGGTCCGGTGCGGCGGTCACCGGCCGGCCGTGCGGGTCGGTGCCGAGCGCCGCGTCCAGGTCCGCGCCGGCCAGCCCGGTCACGTACGACACGTATCCCGGCACGAGCGGAAGTACGCACGGCGACAGGAAACTGACCAGCCCGGCGACGAGGCTGACCAGCAGGGCCAGCACCAGCGGCCCGGTGGCTGCGACGTTCGCGAAGCTTCCCATCTATCGGCCCCGTACGGTCCTGTCGACCAGCGACCGCAGCTCGGGGGCCAGCACCGCACGACGCAGTACGGCCGCGACGCGGCCCTGCCGGTCCACCACGACGGTGGCCGGGATGGTGTTCGGGGGGAAGTCCCGGAAGGCCAGCGCGACCCGGCCCGGCGGGTCGAACAGGCTCGGGTAGGTCATGCCCCGGCCACTGACGAACGCCCGCGCCGCGTCCTTCTGGTCGCGGATGTTGACGCCGACGAACCGGACGCCGTCGTCGCGGGTCGCCCGGTACACCTTCTCCATGTCCGGCGCCTCGGCCGCGCACGGGTTGCACCAGGACGCCCAGAAGTTGATCACGGTGACGTGGCCGCGCCACGAGGACAACGTGAACCGGCCGCCGGAGATCAGCTCGCCGGTGATCTTCGGCGCCGGCCCGCGCTCGTCCGGGGCGAACGTCTTCGACTCGCCGTTCCCGGCGACGTACCGGTTGTCGCCGCCGTTGTTCTGGTCCACCGCGTCGGAGCCCGTCGAGCAGCCGGCGGCGAGCCCCGCGACGGCGGCGAGGGCGGTCAGGAGGGTGACGACGCGGCGCACCGGCTCAGGCCCCGTGCTCGTCGGCGACGGGCGAGGTGGCCACGATGTCCGCCGCGGGCTCGGAGTACGTGACACCGGTCAGCCGCTCGCCCTCGAAGTGGAACGAGGTGAGGCTGGCCAGCGCGCACTCCCGGCGGCGCGGGTCGTGCCAGAGCGTGCGGCCCTCGGCGTACCGGCGCAGCGTCCAGACCGGCAGCTGGTGGGAGACGCAGACCGCCTCGTGCCCGGCGGCCCGGTCCCGCGCGTCGTGCAGCGCGGCGGTCATCCGCCGGGCGATCTGCACGTACGGCTCGCCCCACGAGGGCCGGAACGGGTTGCGCAGCTTCGGCCAGACACCCGGATGGGTGAGCGCGCCGTCGCCCACGCCGAACTGCTTGCCCTCGAACCAGTTCGCCGACTCGATCAGCCGGTCGTCGGTGTCGATCGACAGCCCGAGCTTCTCCGCGATCGGGGCGGCGGTCTGCTGCGCCCGCTCCAGCGGGCTCGCCACCAGGTAGGTGACCTCCCGGCCGATCAGCGTCTCGGCGACCCGTTCGGCCATCCGCACGCCACGGTCCGACAGCCGGTACCCGGGCAGCCGGCCGTACAGGATGCCGTCCGGGTTGTGCACCTCGCCGTGCCGCAGCACGTGGACCGTCGTGTTCGTACCAGTGCTCACGGCTCGCTCCGATGTTCAACGGTCTGCTGCTGGGCCCGCGCCATGACCGGCCCGGAACGGACCGTGCGGTACGGGGGGTGCCACCGCACCGCGCCGTTCACCGGTCGCCCCGTACGGCGG
>JBAUUM010000913.1:0-12704 GCA_049582705.1 Actinocatenispora sp. | reverse complement strand
CTGGTACTCGCTGCTGCGGCCGGTGGCGGCGGAGGGCACCGAGCTGCACCGGGAGACCGCCGCGGGCACGGCGACCGGCCCACCACGGCCGGTCCCGTCCGGGACCGGACCGACCGGGTCCGGTGGCACCGGCGCGTTCCAGGCCGACCGTGCCTGACGAGTCCACGACTGGTGGCGGGCGGGAGGCCGGCCGCGGGGAGAGTGAGATGGCACCCGAGATCGACGAGGCGTGGATCGAACAGGCCACCGACCACTACCGGCGGCTCGACGCGGTGCGCGCCGAACTGACCCGGCGGATCGCCGTCACCGATGTGAAGATCCGCTCCGGCGACGGCCTCGTCGAGATCGTGGTGACCGCGGACGGCGCGTTCCAGGACGTACGGATCAGCGAGGAGGCGATGGGCGCCCGCAGCGCCGACGAGCTGTCCCGTACGGTGCTGGCCGCCTGCCAGGAGGCCGGTCGCGCGGCGGACTGGGCGCGGGAGAAGCTGTCCGAGCAGCTGCGGTCGGGGCTCCCGGGACTGCCGGAATGATCATGCGGCACGTGACCGTCCGCGGGTTCGTCCGTGGGACCGACCCGCCGTCGGCGCGATCCGCCCGGTCGGCGTGACCGACGCTCGGGACCGTGGCGGTGTCGGGCGGCCCGGGACGGCGGTGCCCGGCCCGGCCGACAGTTCGTCGGCCACGGCCGGGCACCACAGCGTCCTGCACCCCCGCAGGCCCCCCGTCGCCGTGAGGCACAACCCCCCGAAATCAACCACATGTGCCGTACACGACTACTCCAGTAACGTTTCCGCCCTCATGTCGGTGACGTGCCGGCCGTCCCGTTCACCCGTCCGGGTGATCTTTGTCGTTTCACCCGTAACGAGACGGGCCGTCCGTGGTCACGTGCCGCCCATGTACGTCATGGCCGACTCAGGTCCCAGGACGTAGGTTGGCCCGATGGGCATGCTCTGTGCGGTCAGCTTCAACCGGTACGGCCGGTTGTACTACCTGGATCCCGGCGACCTGACGCCACAGGTCGGTGACCGGGTGCTGGTCCCGACCGACGACGGCACCGAGGTCGCCGAGTGTGTCTGGGCGGCGCAGTGGGTCAGCGACGACACTGACGGGTTCCCGCGTCTCGCGGGCCTCGCCGGGCCGGCGGACCTGGACCGGGACGGGGTGATCCGGCAGCGGAAGGCCGAGGCGAAGGTCGCCGCGAAGCGACTGATCCGCGAGCACGAGCTGCCGATGAAGATCGTCGCCGTCGACCACCAGCCCGGACCCGACGACCCGGACCGGGAGCACGTGGCGCAGGGCGCCCGCACCACCCTCTACTTCACCGCACCGCACCGGGTCGACTTCCGCGCGCTGGTCCGGGACCTGGGTGCCACCCTGCGCTGCCGGGTGGAGCTGCGCCAGCTGTCCGCGCGGGACTCCGCCCGGGTGCAGGGCGGCATCGGGTCGTGCGGTCGCGACCTGTGCTGCGCGACGTTCCTGCGGGACTTCGAGCCGGTGAGCATCCGGATGGCCAAGGACCAGGACCTGCCGCTCAACCCGCTGCGCATCTCCGGCGCGTGCGGTCGGCTGATGTGCTGCCTGAAGTACGAGCACCCGCTGTACCAGCGGTTCCACGAGAGCGCACCCGCGGTCGGGGAACGCGTCTCCACCGAACAGGGCACCGGCCGTGTCGTCGCGCACAGCGTGCCGAGTGATTCGGTGGTGGTCCGGATGGACTCGGACGGCTCGCGGTGCTCGTGCAGCCGGGCCAGCGTGTGCGGGCCCCGGCAGGCGTACGAGTCGCGCTGAGTGCGTCGCCCCACCCGACCATGGCGGGACGACACGACGGCGGCCGTGCCGTGACCCGGCCGCCGTCGGTCCGTGCTTCAGCCGGTCAGTGGTTCACCGGCTTCTCGATCAGGTGCGGGGTGAGCTTGCGCCTCGGCACGATCCACGGGGTGCCGGTCTCGCCGGACGGGTGCGCCCGCCAGCGCCGGCCGACCCGCCGGAGCCCGATCGGGTAGATGGTCAGCTGGCCGTCCGTGCCGATCCGCATCCGCAGGAACGACTTGGCGTCGTCGATGCCCTGACCGGCGAACAGCTCCTCGATGTTGACCCCGAACCAGCCACCCACCAACAGGTACAGCGCGGTCAGCTCGGTGCCCGCCACGCCGGCGATCGGCAGGTACACGATGATGCTGAGCAGTACCGGGATCGGGCCGGGTAGGTGCGCGAGCGGCGACACCCACCACGCGTACGCGCCGAGCGCCGCCAGCGCCAGGTGCGCCAGCCCGTGCGTGATGCCGGCCGCCCAGTGCCGTACCCGGTGGTGCACGTCGACCGCCGCCATCGCGAACGCCAGGGTCGAGCCGAGTACCAGCAGGGACAGGAACAGCACCGGGACGGTCAGGATGCGCGGGCCGGCCGTGACGTACGCCCACATCAGCATGGTGTGCAGTACCCCGAGCACGACCGCGAAGCCGGTGTTGCTGCCCAGCAGGCGCGCGAAGATGCCCCAGCTGTACCCACGGGAGGTGGCCGGCGACGGGAACGTGGCGCTCAGCCGGTACGGCTCGGACCGGCTCGCCTTGCGGTGCATGGTGCCGGTGGGCGGGACGCTGAGCTTCTTCGGCAGCAGGTGCGTGGGGTAGAGGTACGCGCCTCCGCCGCCGCAGGTGATCAGCGACCGCTGCGCGGCCGGTGCCGGGTCGGTCGACGCCGTCTCGGACGATGCCGGTACGGACGGCGTCGGCTCGGCCTTGAGCTCCGCCGGGTCCCGGGTGTCGCCGGTCGGTCCGTCCGACGCGCCGGACAGCTCCGGGGTGCCCCGGGTCGTCTCCGCGCCGTCGGTCGCCACCGTCGTCGGCGCCGAGCCGTTCGCGGTGACCTTCGTGTCCCGCTCGTACCGGGCGTAGTGGTGCAGGTCGCCGGTGAGGATGACGGGCACCGTCGCCCCGGTCGGCTCGATCACCGTACTGACGAAGTAGTCGACGGTGTCGTAGGCGTCCGGCTCCTGCGCCCCGTACACCCACGCGGGCCGGGACACGCACAGCACCACCCGGTCGCCGGGCTTCAGTGCGCGCGCGGCGTCCTTGAAGTACTGCAGCTGCGGGTCGTCCAGGAACTCGTCCAACGCCGAGTCGATGGCGAACAGCCACCACCGGTGCGGCAGCGAGACGGCGAAGTAGCTGCGGGCCTGCCGGGTGCGCCAGCCGGCGAACCGGCTGCCCTTGGCGAAGAGCCGCAGGAACGAGGTGAGCCCGTCGTACCAGTCGTGGTTGCCGGGCAGCGCGTACAGCGCCGGCGGCTTCGCCGGGGGCTCCGGAAGGGCCGCCGTGTACGGTCCCCGGGTGCGGTTCTCGTAGCGGCGCCAGGTCGGCGTCGGGTACACCTCGTCGCCGCCCATCACGAGCATCTGCCCGCGCGGCAGCTCGTGCTCGTCGCCCTCCGGCCCCGGTATCGTCAGTGACTGCTGGGCCAGCAGGTACGCGACGGAGTACGTGGCGTCGAACCCGTCACCGATGTCGGCGACGTAGTCGAACCAGAACTCGTCGGCGGAGCTCAGGTCGTCGACCCGGTTGGGCAGCGCCGCCTGAAGCTCGCGCTTGTCCAGGTTGGCCCCGAACAGGCCGGCACCGAGCACCCGGACGGCCGTCGCGGCGAGCAGCCCGGGGGCCAACCACGGCACCGGCCGCCGCCGGGAGAAGCCCAGTTCCTTCAGGGAGAGGTTGCGCGGGCGTGGCGCGGGTGGACGGCCACCGCCGGACGCCGGCTGCCCGGTGCGCTGTGATTTGTCTGGCTCTGCGCCGCTCATGGTCACGCACGGTACCGCCTCGACGGGGCAACGGCGGCCCCGGACCCGCGGCCGCCGCGGCTACTCGACGGGCTTCGCCGTGGACGCGGTGTTGGAGCGGATCCGGACCGCCTCGTACGCGGGAAGCACCAGCGCCTGCGCCACCACGACACCCGCCGACCCGACCGTGACCGAGGGCGAACCGTACAGCTCGTAACCCTCGTCGAGAGCCTCGCTGACCCGACGGCAGAACTCGACGTCGTCCGCGCCGGTGATCAGCTGGTAACGCATCCGCTGGGTGAGGTGCTCCATCGACCGTCCAAGCTCTCGGAGGCAGGTTGACACAATCCGGTCCGCCGAACATACAGCGGCCGGCGCGCGCTTCGAGGTTCGGCGTGCCCAGTAAGGATCACGGCCCGCCGCGGAGACGCCACCGTGACCGTCCTGCCCCGTCCCGGCTCGTTCCTGTCGCGCGCCTGCCGCGTCGTGGACCGGCCGGCCGGGTGGACCGACCGTGCTTGACTGCGGCCATGACGACGTGCCGTACCTGCGAGCTGGTGGCCCGACGCGACGCGGGTGACGCGCCGCCGTGGGACCTGATCGTCCGGACCGCGAACTGGGACATCGTGCACTGCGCCCCCACCAGCATGGCGGGCTGGCTGGTCCTGGTGACCCGCCGGCACGTCACCGCCGTCGCGGACCTCACCGACGACGAGGCACGGGAACTCGGGCCGATGGTCCGGAACGTGTCCCGGGCGCTGCACGGCGCCGTGGGCTGCGCGAAGACGTACGTCGTGCAGTTCGCGGAGCATCCCGACCACCCGCATGTGCACGTGCACGTCGTACCCCGGGCCGACGACCTGCCCGCCGCGGAGCGCGGCCCCGGCGTCTTCGCGCACCTCGGCGTCCCCGCCGACCGGCAGGTGCCGGAGGAACGGATGAACGAGATCGCCGCCGAGGTCCGCCGCCGGTTGCTGGACGACGGGACCGACGCGGTCTGACCTCCCGGACTCAGTCGCCGGCGGGCAACAGTACGAACGGCATCGGCTCCGGTGTCGGCGTCGTCCACGGTTCGTCCAGTGGGGTCGCCCGCCACTTCCACGTGCCCACCGTGGGGAGCCCGGGCAGGTCGGCTCGGCCGGTCGCCCAGCGCAGTGCCGTCCACGGGTCGGTGTCGGCGTCGGCCAGCGTCGCGGTGTGGTGCGGGAACATCCGGGCCAGGATCCGTACGCACAGGTCGCGCGGTGGGTCGAACGGCACGCCGAGCCCGGTGGCGATGTCGTACCCGTGCACCAGTGCCTCGATGCAGCAGCCGCCCGCGAAGCCCTCCGGATCCGAGATCCCGTACGGATGGAACGCCCGCGCGGTCGGTGCGGTCCCCGCGACGGTCAGGGCGCAGATCCGTCCCGCGCCCTCCACGAACTCCAGCACACCGGCGGGCGGCGCCACCTCCGGCGACCGGCTCACCCAGCGCACGTACCGGGTACGGGCCCGTACCGCGAGCTGAGCCGCGTAGTGCACGAACACCGTGCCGAGGTGTTCGGCGGTGTCCCGGCAGGACCAGTCCAGTGTGCCGGCCGGTACCGACCAGTCCTGGTCCACGGCGGGCCGCAACGCGTCGACGACGACGCTGACCACGCCGTCGAGATCCTCGGTCAGCGAACGATCGGCGCCCATCGGGCCTCCAGGCTGTACGAGCGCGCGACGAGGCGCGATCGGTTGAGGAGAAGGGGAATTCGCCAACCTACGGGCGGCGGCGGACGCTCTGAGTCTGCGGTGCGCGACGCCGAAGAACAAGTCTTGATATGGCCGCCCCGGCATGGGAAAAAGAAAGGAGAAGACGGCGGATCCTGGCTACCCGCGCCGTCCCGGGGCCACCGGGCTCCCGCCCCGCGTCGTGAGGTCGGGATGCTGTTGCGCCACGGGCCAGCGGCGGGTGATCAGGCGCCAGACGAAGAAGCCGCCGACGAGCAGCCAGATCGCGCCCGAGATCCCGTCCTGCAGGTTGCCCTGCGGCCCACCACGATCGGCGGCCAGGGAGAGTACGAAGGAGATGACACTCGTGGCGATGAGCGCGCCGATCGCGGCCCCGATGCCCGCGGCGATGCGGGCGGCGATGTGCGCCCGGAACGCGCCGGCGACGTAGACGAGAAGGCCCACCAGCCCGGCGAGGATGCCGTCACCGCCGTCGTTCAACTGGTCGAGGTACTGGTCACCGGCGAAGTACACGATGGCCATCACGGTCAGCGCCGCTCCGCCGACCATCGCGAGGACCGCGCAGACGGCCAGTACGACGCGCCCTGTCATCACAGCCACGACTACTCCTCAGCACAGTGATCGACATCTGCCCGGAACCGTACTCATCCGGGGCGGGAGGGCTCCCGGACAACGTCAGGCCGCGGCCTGTCCGCGCCGCCGGGCCGGTCGAGCCGCGGCCCGTGGGTCAGGCGGCCATGGTGAAGTCGCCGAACACCCAGGTGCCGGGTTCCTCCGGATCGTCGCCGACCCAGAACTCGGTCCACAGCTGGACGAACTCGACCCTGGAGAGGTGCCCGTCGCCGTCCAGGTCGAGCAGCGGGAAGACCGCGTCGGTGTCGGTCGGGCAGCCGTTCCACGCCTCGATGAGCCGGTTGTACTCCGCCCCGGAGATGCGCCCGTCCCGGTTCTCGTCGATGGCCTCGAACATCGCGTCGGCGGTGCCGGTGACCGCGTCGGGCATGGCGCCGAGCCGGTCGACGACCGCCATGACGTCGTCGAGCGTGACCTTCTCGTCGCGCACGTCGCCGTCCGGGTGGGCGACCGCGTGCAGGGTGCCCCACCAGCCCATCATGATCGAGGTCAGCCGGGCGCGGTCGTCGGTGCCGCGGATGGTGATCCAGCGGTCGGTCAGCGTCGCGAAGTCACCTTCCCGCAGGAAACCGTCGCCGTCGGTGTCCATCGCCTCGAACACTCCGGCGATCTTTCTCCGTTGGAACTCGCTCGCCATCTGCCCGTCCTTCCGGTTACTGCCGGTGTGGGGTTGAACGCAAATTCATGATGTCTGACGGCGCTTCCGGTGGCAATGACCCTGTGGCATCGGATCAATCCTTTTAGTGACGGCCGCGTTCCGTCTCTCCGGCCGGTCCGCCACCGTCGCGTGCGGCGGCCCGGCCGGCTCGTGCGACACCGCTGTCCCGGCCGAGGCTCGGATCCGATGGGGGCGCCCGATCGCCGGGACTGCTCCCGGTTCTGCTGTCGGCGCCCTGCGTGTCTGCCCGGCGGAGTGGCGGGGCGACGGGTGCGGACAACGGGGCGGGGGCAGCAGAAAGGCCAGGTCAACGCCATGACCTGGCCTCTTCGTGCTGCTGGAGCCGCCTAAGGGAGTCGAACCCTTGACCTACGCATTACGAGTGCGTCGCTCTAGCCGACTGAGCTAAGGCGGCAGCGTTCGACAGTGTACGCGACGGTACGTCCCGTCCGGCCGGGCGGGGACCGGGCACCGAGAGCGGCTTCCCCGGTACGACGCGGCACGTTATTCTCTGACTCCGTCAACAATGTGGTTGAGGTGGTCATGGAATCCACGGTGGTCGCCCGGCGGGTCGGCGCGGTCCGCGCGTTCAACCGCTTCTACACCGCGGTGCTCGGCCTGCTGGAGGTCGAACACCTGCGCACGCCGTACACCCTGACCGAGGCGCGGGTGCTGTTCGAGCTGGCCCAGGCCGACCGGGTCGAGGTGCGTGCGCTGCGCTCGGCGCTGCGGCTCGACGCCGGTTACCTGACCCGGATCGTGGCCCGGTTCGCCGAGAACGGTCTGGTCGACCGCGAACGCTCGACCGACGACGGTCGTCGGCAGGTCGTCTGGCTGACCGCCCGCGGACGCGCCGAGTTCCAGACGCTCAACGACCTGTCCGCCGAGCAGATCGGCGGGCTTCTCGGCCGGCTGCCGGAACCCGGACAGCACCGGCTGCTCGGCGCGATGGACACCATCCGGGGCCTGCTGGCCGACGAGGCCCGACCCGCCGGCTATCTGCTGCGCGAGCCGGAGCCCGGCGACCTGGGCTGGGTCGTCGCGCGCAACGGCGCCAGCTACGCCGCCGAGTACGGCTGGGATGCCAGCTACGAGGGCCTGGTCGCGCGGATCGTCGCCGACTATGTCGAACGGCGCGACCCGGCACGGGAACGGGCCTGGATCGCCGAGCTGGACGGGGTCCCGGTCGGCTGCGTGTTCTGCGTGCGGTCCGAGCAACCGGACACCGCCAAGCTGCGGCTGCTGCTGGTCGAGCCGTCCGCCCGCGGCATGGGCATCGGCGCACGGCTGGTCGACGAGTGCCTCCGGTACGCCACCCGGGTGGGGTACACCCGGATGGTGCTGTGGACCAACGACGTCCTGACCGGCGCCCGCCGCATCTACCAGCGGGCCGGGTTCAGGCTGGTCGGCTCCGAGGCGCACCACAGCTTCGGCCACGACCTGGTCGGCGAGACCTGGGCCCGGGACCTCTGAACCGACCGACCCCGAACCCGGCCGGTGGGCCGGATCCGTCGCCGGGGTCCCGTGCGTCCGCCCTCGGCGCCCGGCCGGTCAGCCCGACGCCGGCTCCACCAGCGGGTCCGCCGTACCGTCCGCGGCCTTCCGACGCGCCTCGTCCTCGGCCTGCTTGTGCGCCATCCCGTCCCGGCTGTCGTACCGCAGGAACCGGGGCAGCGCCACCGCCAGCACCACGGTGCCCAGTACGCACAGCAGGCCACCGGACACGATCGAACCTGTCACGCCCGTGTACCGGGCCACCAGGCCACCCCGCAGGTTGCCCAGGGCCGGGCCGCTGGAGTAGCTCAGCATCTCCACCCCGGCCAGCCGGCCGCGCAGGTGGTCCGGGATGGTCTGGTCCCAGATCGAGCCGCGGAACAGGCCGCTGATCTGGTCCGCGGCGCCGGCAACCGCCAGACAGCCCAGCGCCAGCCACAGCGAGCCGGACAATCCGAACCCGGCGATCGCCAGCCCCCAGGTCCCGGCCGCGAGTACGACCATCAGCCCGTGCCGGCGTACCCGTCCGGTCCAGCCCGATCCGAGCGCCGCCAGCAGGCCGCCGACCGACTCCGCGCTGTACAGCAGGCCCAGTACGGCGGGGCCGCCGAGCCGGTGCGCGACGAACGGGTACAGCGCGAGCGGCATGCCGAACAACATGGCGCTGAAGTCCGCCAGGTAGGTGCCGAGCAGTTCGGGCCGGCGCGCCGCGTACCGCAGGCCGGTGACCACGCCCCGCAGGCTCGGCCGGTCCGCGTCGGGTGGCGGGGGCACCGCCCGCACCAGGAACAGGCAGATCAGCGACAACGCGAAGCTGACGAGGTCGACCCCGTACGCCACGGGCAGCCCGACCCAGGCGATCAGCGCGCCGCCGGCCATCGGGCCGACCAGCGAGGCGACCGTCCGGCGTAGCGAGTTGAGCGCCGTCGCGGCCGGGATCAGGGTCGGGGCCACGAGCCGGGGCGTCATCGAGTCCAGCGCCGGCCGCTGCAGCCCGTCGAGTGTCGCCGTCGCGGCGGCCACCAGGTACAGCACCCACAGGTGCGGCGTCGGCAGCATCGCGTTGACCAGCAGTACGCCGGTCAGCACGGTCAGGCCGGCCTCCGCGGACAGCACCAGCCTGCGGCGGTCCAGGTAGTCGGCGAGCGCACCGCCGACCAGCGCCATCACCAGCAGCGGGACGAACTCGAAGACCCCGATCAGGCCGACCATCAGCGGCGAGCCTGTCAACGCGGCGGCCTGGAACGGCACCGCCACGTACGTCACCATCGAGCCCAGCGCCGAGACGCCCGCCCCGGCGTACGAGAGCCGGTAGTCGCGCGAGGCCCGCAGCGGTGTCAGGTCCAGAGCCCAGCGCGACCGGCGGCGGGTGCCAGCCGACTCGCCGTCAGTTCGCATGGTCACAACGTGACATCGTCCCGGTACGCGGGAGGTTGTGTCGAGTCCATTTCGTCGGCCCTGTCGGGACGATCCGATCCGCTGGTCGGGACGGCCATGCCCGGAGCCGGAACCCAGTGGATCATGCGCTGTTCGTCGGGTTTCGCAATGTGACCACGGCCACTACCGTGAGGCCATGCGCAGCACGATGCAGGACGGGCAGCTGCGGCTGGCCCGGCTCCTGGAACACGGCAGCACCGTGCACGGCCGGACCGAGGCGCTGACCTGGACCGGCAGCGAGGCCGAGGCCACCAGCTACGCGGAGATCGGGCGCGCCGCCGCGCGGCTCGCCCACGCCCTGCGCGACGACCTGGGCGTCACCGGTGACCAGCGGGTCGGCACGTTCTGCTGGAACAACACCGAACACCTGGTCGCGTACCTCGCGGTGCCGGCGATGGGCGCGGTACTGCACCCGCTCAACATCAGGCTGCCCGCCGACCAGCTCGTGTACACGGCGAACGTCGCCGAGGACCGGGTCCTGCTGGTGGACGACACCCTGATCCCGGTGCTGGCGCCCGTCCTGCCCCAACTGTCCACCGTGGAACACGTCGTGGTGGTCGGCGACGGCGACGCGAGCGCGCTCACGGCCGCCGGCAAGACCGTGCACCGTTACCACGAACTCGTCGACGGTCGGCCCACCGAGTACCCGTGGCCGGAAGGCGACGAACGGGACGCCGCGGCGATCTGCTTCAGTTCCGGCACGGTCGGCAACCCCAAGGGCGTCGTGTACTCGCACCGCTCGATCTGGCTGCATTCCATGCAGATCGGCATGGCCGAGTCGTTCGCGTACTCGGCGGCCGTCCGGTCGCTCGTGGTCGTGCCGATGTTCCACGTGATGGCCTGGGGGATCCCGCACGCCACGTTCATGTCCGGCGCGTCGCTACTGCTGCCCGACCGGTTCCTGCAGCCCGAGCCGCTCGCCGCGATGATCGCCGCCGCCCGGCCCACCCAGGCCGCCGCCGTACCGTCGATCTGGACCGCGCTCCGCTCGTACCTGGAGAGCCACCCGTCCGACCTGTCCGCGCTGAAGGAGGTCGTGGTGGGCGGGTCCGCCTGCCCGGAGGCCCTGATGCGCAGCTTCGACGAGCGCGGAGTCCGCCTCGTACACGCGTGGGGCATGACCGAGCTCTCGCCGCTGGGCTCGGTGGCCCGGCCGCCGGCCGACGCCACCGACGACGAGGTGTGGCGCTACCGGCTCAGCCAGGGCCGCTTCCCGGCCGCGGTCGAGCACCGCATCATCACGCCCGACGGCAGCGTGGCTCCCGCCGACGGCAAGACGGTGGGGGAGCTGGAGGTACGCGGGCCGTGGGTCACCGGCCGCTACCTGGAGGCCGAGGGACCCGACCCCGACCGCTTCCACGACGGCTGGCTGCGTACCGGGGACGTCGGGACCGTCACCGCCGACGGCTACCTCACCCTCACCGACCGGGCGAAGGACGTGATCAAGTCCGGCGGTGAATGGATCAGCTCGGTGGACCTGGAGAACCACCTGATGGCGCACCCGGCGGTACTGGAGGCGGCCGTGGTCGGCGTGCCGGACCCGCGGTGGGAGGAACGCCCGCTGGCCAGCGTCGTACTGCGGGACGGCGAGACCGCCACCGCCGAGGAACTCTGGGCGTTCCTGTCCGATCGCGTCGCGCGCTGGCAGCTGCCGGAGCGGTGGACGTTCCTGACCGAGGTGCCCAAGACCACGGTGGGCAAGTTCGACAAGAAGGTACTGCGCGCCCGGTACGCCGACGGCGCGCTGGAGGTCCGGAACCTCAAGGACGCCGGATCGGCCTGACCGCCCCGGCGTCGGTGCCCGCGGTACCGGGTGACACCCGGCGCCGCGGGTTGTCCTACTTGTCGGCCATCGGGTGCAGCCGTACGCCCGGGTCGTGGTACTCGCCCGCCGCCACGGCGTCCTTGTAGCGGGCGAAGGACCGCTCGATCTCGATCTCGGCCTCGGTGCGGCCCACCCAGGTCGCGCCCTCCACGCTCTTGCCCGGCTCCAGGTCCTTGTAGACCTCGAAGAAGTGCTGGATCTCCAGCCGCTCGAACTCGGGCAGGTGGTGGATGTCGCGCAGGTGCTCCTGGCGCGGGTCGCTCGACGGTACGCAGACGACCTTGTCGTCGGGGCCCTTCTCGTCCGTCATCCGGAACATGCCGATGGTCCGGCAGCGGATCAGGCAGCCCGGGAACGTCGGCTCCTGCAGCAGCACCAGTACGTCCAGCGGGTCGCCGTCCTGGCCGAGCGTGACGTCGATGAAGCCGTAGTCGGCCGGATACTGGGTCGCGGTGAACAGGGTGCGGTCCAGACGGATGCGGCCGGTGTGGTGGTCGACCTCGTACTTGTTCCGCTGCCCCTTAGGGATCTCGATGGTGACGTCGAAGTCCACGCCCCGTCCCTCCATGTCCTTGTGGCCATGTACTCATGGCGGCGCGTCGCCACCAGGAAGAATGAATGTCGGCTGCCGGCCCGGTGCGGAATGCCGACATGTCGTCGGCGGACAGCCCTGGGCCCGCCGGCAGCGGGCGTGTGTCCGACGCCATGCCGTACTGATCCAGTAGTCTCGCGCAGGTCTGCCGAACGGGGAGGAGGAGGGCCTGGTGACGAGGGATTGCACACACCCGTCAGACAGCTCTCCGGACGAGCCAGACGAATCAGGCGACCAGGCGGCGGAATCCGCGCCGGCCGCCCAGCCCCCGCCCGCCGATGCCGGGTCACCACCGGCAGCCTCGCACGGGCCGGCGGACACGACTTCGACCAGCGATGACGGCGATACGGCGCGGTCTTCCGACGGCCACGCCGACACCGACCTGACCGTCGAGATCAGCGTTGCCCGGCCCACCGGGGACGAATCCGGTCCCGACTGGTCGACCCCGGACGCGGCCGACCAGACGCCCCCGCCGACCGGCGAACCGGTACCGGAGACCGACGCGGACGCCGAGAATGCTGCCCCGTCGCCGTCGCCGTCGCCGTCGCCGTCGCCGTCGCCGTCGGATCCGGAT
>JBAUUM010000912.1:0-9215 GCA_049582705.1 Actinocatenispora sp. | reverse complement strand
GCTCGGCGTCGCGGCGGGCCTCGTCGCGTTCGTCGTGGGCCGCGGCGAGCCGGGTGGCGGTCTCGGCGCGGACCTGGGTGACCTGGCGTTCGACGCCGGCGGGGCTCAGTTCGGCGTGCAGGGATTCCGAGAGTGTCTCGGTGAGTTGTTCCAGCCGGTCGACCAGTTCCCAGGACCGGGCGATCTGTCCGGTCAACCCGGGTGCGTTGCGTTCCCGGGAGCGGGAGTTGCGGGCGGCGCGCTGGCACGCGCCGTCGTTGTCGCGGCAGTAGCGGAACGGCCGGCCGGCGCTGAGGCGCTGCGCGACGGGTCGCCCGCAGTGCCCGCAGGGGCGGGTCGCGGGCTCGGCGTCGCCCGGTGCGGGTGGGTTGTCGACGACGGGGTCGGCCATGACCGGAGAGTCTAGCCAGTGTGACTGGCGGGTGCCCCGAGGCGGTAGGTGTTAGTTGACATCAACTAGCTGGCAGTGGATAGTTGACGCTGACTAATGCCACAGGGAGGGCGGCAACCATGACCCGAACCCGAACCGCGCTGATCATCGGCGGCGGCATCGCCGGGCCGGCCACCGCGATGGCCCTGCGCAAGGCCGGTCTCGACGCCGTCGTGTACGAGGCCCGCCCCACCGGCGCCGACGGGATCGGCGCGTTCCTCACCCTGGCGTCCAACGGCGTGGACGCGTTGCGCGTGCTCGACGCCGACGCGCCGGTACTCGCCGCCGGGTTCCCCACCCCCGGGATCACGCTGCGCAGCGGCACCGGCAGGTACCTCGGCCGGACACGCACCGGTCGGACCCTGCCCGACGGCACGACCAGCCAGAGCATCACCCGCGCCGCGCTGTACGGTGCCCTGCACGACGAGGCGCGGGCCCGCGGCGTCCGGGTCGAGTACGGCCGGCGCCTCGTCGACGCCCAGGACACCGGCACCGGTATACGGGCGGTGTTCGCCGACGGCAGCGACGCGCTCGGCGACATCCTGATCGGCTGCGACGGCATCCATTCGACCGTCCGGCGCATCATCGACCCCGCCGCACCGGCACCCACATACACGGGCCTGACCACCACCGGTGGGTACGCGCGGGGCGTGGCCGTGGACACCGAACCGGGCAGCTACGAGATGATCTTCGGCCGGCGCGCCTTCTTCGGGTACGCGGCCGCCAGCCGCGACGAGGTCTGGTGGTTCGCCAACCTGCCGCAGCGCCGCGAGCCGTCCACCGACGCCCTGCGCGCGGTCGGAGGCGACCAGCGGCGACGCCGGCTGCTCGAACTGTTCGCCGACGACGCGGGCCCGGCCGTACCGCTGATCACGGCCACGCCGGAGACCATGCCGATGAGCGCGATCCACTGCGTCGGGCACCTGCCCACCTGGTGGCGGGGCCGGATGATCGTCATCGGAGACGCCGCCCACGCCCCGTCACCGACGTCCGGGCAGGGCGCCTCGCTGTCCATCGAGGACGCCGTCGTACTGGCCACCTGCCTGCGGGACCAGCCGGACTCGGCGGCCGCGTTCGCCCGGTACGAGCAGGCGCGCCGCCCGCGGGTGGAGCGCATCGTGCGGTGGGCGTCGCGGATCAACAACAGCAAGGCCGCCGGGCCCGTCGGCAGGGCCCTGCGCGACGCGATGCTCCCGCGGTTGCTGAGGCTCACCGCGGACAGCAGTACCCAGCGGCAGCTGTACGACTACCACATCGACTGGGACGCCGCGGTGGCCTGACCGGCGCGTCGCCGCGGCGGTGGTCGCGGCGCAGGGTGCCGTACCGTCTGAGCCTGTGTACCGGCCCGAGGATCGGCAGCGGCTACGGGACGCGTTGCTCGCCGCCGCACGCCAGGACCAGCGCATCACCGGCGCGGCGCTGACCGGGTCCGCTGCGGTGGACCGGGAGGACCGCTGGTCGGACATCGACCTCGCGTTCGGGCTCGCCGCCGGCGTCGCGGCCGGCCGGGTGGTCGCCGACTGGACGGACCGGCTGTACCGGCGGCACGGGGCCGTCCACCACACCGACATGACCCGCGGCGGCACCCTCTACCGGGTGTTCCTGCTGGCCGACACGTTGCAGGTGGACATCGCGTTCGCGC
Source organism: Actinocatenispora sp. (assembly GCA_049582705.1). GTDB lineage: Bacteria > Actinomycetota > Actinomycetes > Mycobacteriales > Micromonosporaceae > Actinocatenispora. Next base: position 7,143 of record JBAUUM010000912.1, on the reverse strand, counting down.
CGGCTGACGAGTTCGGCGCGATCGCGCCCACGTTCCGGCTGGTGTTCGGCGCCGCCCGGGACCTGCCGGCCGCACCACCACCGGAGGCAGCGACACTGGTCGGGCTCGGCTGGCTGTACGCGCTGCACGCCCGGTCCAGTATCGCCCGTGGTCGGGTGTGGCAGGCGGAGTACATGATCAGCGGCCTGCGCGACCAGGTACTGGCGCTGAGCTGCCTGCGCCACGGGGTGCCCGCCGCCCAGGGGCGGGGGATGGACGACCTGCCGGCCGAGGTGACCGCACCGATCGTCGGGGCGCTGGTCCGTTCCCTGAACACCGCCGACCTGCGCCGCGCGTTCCGTGCCGCCGCCGAGGCGTTGCTGGTGGAGGCCGGTCACGTCGACCCGGCGTTGGTCGACCGGCTGGCCGGGCCGGTCGGGGAGCTGGCCGACCTGGGGGTTGAGCAACCTTCAGGTCAGATCGTGCGCTGAGTCGACGTCGGCCCTGGTGGGAGGCACCGGCTGGGATCTGCCCGGGTGCCGGCACTGCTCGCCGGCCCGCCTTAATGAACCGGGCGCCTCGCCGTTGACGCTGGTGGCGAAGTCCAGCACGCGGAGGCGGAGGGCGTCGAACCATCGCTTGAGGCGACTACCGAACTCACAGGCCTGCTCTCGCCCGGGGGGCGGCCACCACCGAGCCGCGTTCCCTGATCCTTCCCGGTGGCAACGGCGGAGGCGGAGAGGAGCGTCGCGGCGGTGAGGCTGCCCCAGAGGGCGGCCGGGCCGTGGGGTGCGAGCGTGGTGATGACCGCCGGGGAGACGGCGAGGCCGAAGCCCGTGGAGAGCTGGAAGCGGGCGAGGGCGCGTCCCAGCACACGGGCCGGGGCGAGTGCGGTGACCAGCGCGGTGGCGCTGCCGGCGTAGATGATCTCGCCGATCGTGCAGACCACGGACACTGCGGCGATGGCCGGGGCACCCCAGCCGTGGCCCAGCGAGGTTGCCGCGAGGAAGCCGAGATAGGACGCTGCCAGCACCACGCCGGAGACGGCCAGCACCCTCCGCCGCGAGAAGCGGGACGTCAGGACGGTGACCGGCACCTGCAGGGTGACGACCAGCGCCGTGTTGGCCACGTAGATGGCTGCCGGCCACACCGGTGACGCGTGGAGCTGCGTCACCAGGACCAGAGGGAGCGCGATCTCGGGGACGTTGAGGCAGAAGACGTAGATCACGTTGGCGGCAAGTAGCGCGAGCATGCTGGGTGCGGGCTCGTCGTCCCGGTCCTTGGCCTGAGCTGCCTCCGCTGGATCGGCGCGCACGTGGACCGACCACGCGAGGGCGGCGGCGGCAAGGTAGGCGAGCGCGGTGCCAGCGGCCAGCGCCCGCAGTGCGGTGGTGCCGCCCGCCAGGAACACGGTGGCAAGGAGTGCTCCGACGCCCAGGGCGGCGTTGCGCAGCGCGCGGGCACCTGCGAGGGCGGTGTCGCGTTCCCGGCCGTGGGCGATCGTGGCCACGAGCGCGGCGTGGGCGGCCGGCCATGCCTGGTTGCCGATGCCGAGGAAGAGTGCCGCCGTCGCGAACAGCCAGACGTGCCCCGCCGGGGCGGCCAGCAACAGCGCCACGCCCAGCACCCGCACCAGCATCGCCGCGGCCACGACCGTGCTGCGTGCGCCGCGGTCCAGCCATCTGCCCACTGCGGGCATGCACACCAGACCCGCGACGATGCCGACCGTCATGGCGGCGCCGGTGACCGGTGCGGACAGCCTCAGTACCGTCACGCCGTAGAGCAGCAGAAAGGGCCGCAGCAGGCCGGTGCCCAGCGCGTCCACGGCCAGGGCGACGGCATAGCGGGGGCCACCTGAGGCGCGGACGAGCGCGCGGGGCTGAATTCTGGTGACGGTTGCCATTGCGTCAGACGGTGCGTTCGGCCGTGGGGGCCGGGCAAGTCGGTTGACGCACATCGTCAATCGGCGCTGTCAACGGGTTGTGCGGGCGGTGATGATGGGGGAATGACGCTGAGGATCGACATCAGCGGTCTGCCGTCCGAGCGCGTGCAGTTCGCCGCCTCCCCGTTGGCAGAGCTGACCGCGATGCTGCACGTGCTGGCCGAACCCGGTCACCATCCGCAGTTCGCTGGCTGGGCCGGGGACGTCTGGGCCGGGCTGAGGCCGGAGCTGGCCGAGCGGCTCAGGGAGGCCGAGTTCCTCTGGCGTTCCTCACGAGCCGATTTCCTGGTTCCCGCTCGTCCCCGGCAGACCCTCGCCGATGAGTTGGACGACGTGGACCGGATCGACGATGACGCCTATGTGACCGCCGCGCTCATCACCACGTGCGGCAGTAACCGGGTCCATTTCGGCTCGCCGTCGCCGCTCGCCGACGCGACGGCGCGTGAGCGGGCCCTGGACCTGGCCCGCGCCCGCGGCGCGCTTCAGGAGGCCTTCGCGGAACGGCTGCTCGCGGACCCGGCCGTCGTGCGGGCGCGGGTGCGGCACACCCTCGAACAGTGCGCCGAGGCGTTCTTCGACGGCGCCTGGACGGGTGTCGCCGTGCAGCTCGCCACCGATCTGCGCCTGAAGAACGACCTGCTGAACCGCCAGGGCATCGGGGCGGCACTCGCGTCGGTCTCCGGTGCGGTCACCCTGGCGCCGGACGGCAACGGCATCATCGTGGACAAACTGCAGGACCATGCGACCGCCGCCCACGGGTCCCGGGTCACCTTCATCCCCAGCGTCTTCGGCCGCCCGCACCTGGTGGCGGTCTACGCGCCCGGGTGGCGTCCGGTGCTGCAGTACCCCGTGGCCGAGGCGAGTACGTCGGAGCCGGTACCGCTGGAAACGGTGACGCTACGGCTGGCGGCGCTCGCGCATCCGGTGCGGCTGCGGCTGCTGCGCACTCTGGCCCGCGGCCCGCACACCACTGGTGAGCTGGCCCATGCCTGGGAACTTTCACCCCCGGAGGTGTCCCGCCACCTCGCCGTCCTGCGCCGCGCGGGGCTGCTCACGGCCCGGCGGCAGGGTCGTTACGTCCGCTACACCGCCAGCCTGCCCGATCTGACGGCGCTGGGGGCCGACCTGCTGTCGGCCGTACTGCGCTGAGCAGCGTCAGTCCGCCAGAACGTGGGCGGCCGCCGCCTTCGCGACTTCGTCCGACCCGCCGGGCCGCGTCGAGCAGGTCGGGAGCCGGAAGCAGTACCGGCCGAGCATGGTGATGTGCCCGGTGAGGAACCGGTCACCGTTCCGCGTCCGGAACCACCGTGGCGTGCCGGTGCAGGACCTCGCGCGTCCAGGCCGTGTGGCGGTGACGCAGTACCGGCCCGGTGAGATCGGCGCGGCCCAGGTCGACGTAGTTGCCCGACCAGGTCTCCACGTCGTCGTGTGAGCGGGCGAGCGTCCACAGGTCGGCCAGTGTCTCGTCGACGGCGCACGGGCCGGCGAGGGCACGGTACGCGGCGAGGAACTCGTCCGCGATGTGCCTGTCGTACAGCAGGTAGAGGTCTATGCGCAGCCACCCGACGTCGAACTCGGCCGGGCCGAGCGCCGCGCCGCACCAGTCCACGACACCGCTGAGCGTGTCGCCCGCCCACAGGACGTTGCCGGACCAGAAGTCGTAGTGGGTGAGCACCCGCGGCAGCTGGCGGATCCGTTCCCAGTCGGCCAGGACGAGATCGGCGGTGGGGCCGCCGAGGACGCGGGTCGAGCCGCCCGGGCGGTCGGACAGCGTCGGCAGCGAGGCCAGACCGGACGCCGCGGTGGCGTGCACCCTGGCCAGAGCCCGGCCCAGTTCCCGCGCCCACCGCCGCGGATCGCGGGGATTCAGGTCAGCCGTGCCGGGCAGCCGGGAGATGAGTACCGACGGGCGGTCCGACCAGGTGGCGTCCGGGTCGGCGGCCAGCAGGCGGGGCGCGAGGCCGGCCAGGCCGTTCAGGGCGGCGAGGACGCGTACCTCCCGGTGGGCCGCGTCGTCACCGGGCGGGAACTCCCGCAGGACCAGCTCCCGGTGGGGTGCCTCAGTGGTGACGAGGTATGTGCCGGCGTGCGATCCACCGGCCAGCGGGCGTACCGCGTGAACCTCGGCGTGCGGGCCGGCGATGGACGCGGCGTGGGCGAGCGCGGCCGGGGAGGGGCCGGAGGTACTCACCGTGACCTCCGGTCGTGCCGCACGCGGCGGCCGGCGGTCAGGACGACCCGCCCGGGTGCACGAACGGTGTGGTGGTGGCCAGTTCGACGAACCCGAGCCGGCGCAGGATCGGCCGACTGTCCGTGGATGCGTCGACCTGCAGGTACCGGAAGCCCCGCTCGGCCGCCAGACACGCCCGGTGCGCGACGAGCGCCCGGAACACGCCGCGGCCGCGCCACTCCCGTACGGTGCCGCCACCCCAGATGCTCGCGAAATCGGTGCCCGGACTGAACTCCACCCGACCGGCCGCGACCGGTGTCGTACCGGCCATCGCCACGGCGGCGGCGACCGTGCTGGGCCGGGCGGTCAGCCCCGCGAGCAGGTAGCGGGACAGCGCCGAATGGTCGCCGCCGAACACGACGTCGTGTACCGAGGAGACCGCCGCGACTCCCGGTCCGTCGTGCACGGGCACGATCTCGACGCCCTCCGGCGGTTTCACGTCGAGATCCAGGTCGGCGATCTCGGCGACGAGCAGCGTCTCGGCCGGTTCCGGGGTGAAGCCGGCGGCGACCAGTCGCGTGGGAAGATCCGCCGGCTGGTCGTACGAGTAGTGCTTCCACTCCCACGATCCGGGCCGCTGCGCGAAGCGGTGGACCTGCGCGGCGATGGCCGCGTCGGCGTTGTGCTCGTTCAGGTCCGACCAGGTCACCCCGGCCCACCCGTCGCCGGCGGCGGGGACGCTGCGGATCACGGTGCCACCGCGTTCCACGTGGCGGTCGGGTGAGCCGGCCTCCGGGTTCCTGCGGATCTGTTCGTCGAACGCGGCGAGTACGGCTCGGGGGTTCATCCGGGTAGCAGATCAGAGCCCTGCCGGTACCGGCAAGCAGGTTTCCGGCGGCCGGTGTGCGGGCGGTGGCTGCGTCGGTGAGCTGATCCGCGATCTCGACGCCGCCCTCCGCACTCGAGGGCGAGCACGCAGACGTCGCATCGGCCGCGTGTCGGTGCGACGTAGCGCTGCCGGTGGGGAGCCGGGAGCGACGATCAGTCGAGGGGCTTCGTCGGCGATTCGGGAGCGAAGTCGGCGGCCACGGCCGGATCCCGTACCGGTAGCCAGTCGTAACTCTGACCTGGTTGGGCGTACCACGCCGGTGCGGTGTCGTCGAGGGCGAGGTCGATGCGCGTCCGGTCGAAGGCGTCCAGCTCCGGCAGGTCCTGGAGGCCGCACCAGGCCACCTCGAGGGACTCGGAGTCGTTGACCCGGGCGTGGCCACCGGTGGGTCGGCAGCGGAAGAACACCGACAGGTACTGGCAGAGGTTCCCGTTCGGATAGACGGTGACATCGCGCAACGCCACGCCGACCAGGCGCTCGACGGCGACGTGTACGCCGGTCTCCTCGTACACCTCACGGACGACTGCCTCGGCCGGCTGCTCGCCCGGGTCGATCGCCCCGGCGGGCAGCGACCACCGCCCGTTGTCGGAACGCCGGCCCAGCAGTACCCGTCCGGTGTCGTCGACGACCACGCCGGCGGCGCTCGGCAGCATCAGCAGACCGTTCCCCACGTGTTCGCGAAGGCCGGCGACGTACGGCGAGATCGGCATCGCTGCAGCGTAGTCGTGAGCGGGGGAGGACTCGCTGTCCGAGTTGGTCCGGTGCCGAGTTGTCGCCTCCCCGGGTGTGCCGGAGCTTGGCCGGAGCACGGTCATTCGCGGTGGTCGCGCGGCAGATCGAGCCGGTTGGCCAGGGACATTCTCGAGAATCCTTGAAGCTCATAACTGTAATAACGGTAACGGTAATCCGATAATAGACCGCGCGAAGGCCTACAACATAATTCCTGTTATGACGTAACCCGCCGCTCGGCATCGCCGCGATCGGCACTGGTTGGCCTGTCTCAGTGGATCTGGTTTTTCCTCACTGAATCTGGTCCGATTCGTTCGTTGTCTCAGCGAATCTGGTTCGGCATGACGGGCGTCTTGGTGCGACGTGAGCGTAGGGGCGGGTGAGGACTTCTTTCTGTCATTGACGTAATGCGGGTCGCGGGTGGTGAGGTTCTGGTTAATGCGGATGGGTCGCGTTGGCCGGCGTCGCGTGTCGGTCACGAGCCTTGCGCGGCAACGCCACGGCTTGCGGCATGCCGGCACCGCGACGCCTCCCGGCCCGCGGCCGATCGTGTCGACTTCGACTGCGCTCCGCTGTAGGCGGAGATACGCCGCGAGCTGGGTGGGGTCGGCTGGTGGACAGCACCAACGTCGACACCCGAGTAGTCAGCCACCGCCATCTTCGCCGACGCACACCGCCACGCAATGATCTGACGAGAGCTTGCCCGGCACCCGGCACCACCACTTCCCGCGCAGCCCTGAATCGGTCGTTTCCGGGTGCTCGTCGTCGTGAGTGTCTGTCACGATGACTTGATGCATCACGCCGTCGAGCCTGTACACGCCTTGGTTATCGTCGACGCTCAGAACGCCTTCCTGACCGGCGCGGACGCCGTCCCAGCCAGTGAAGAACTCATCCGGAGCCTCGGTGAACTGCTTCGGCGAGGGCGTGAGGTGGGTGTCCTGGTGGTGCATCTGCAGAATGACGGACCAGAGGGAGCTGTCGACGAACCTGACCGACCCGGATGGGAGCTGTACTTCCCGGTGAACCTCTCCGATCGCGAAGTTGTGGTCCGCAAGAAGCGGGATGACGGCTTCGACGGCACACCGTTGGGCGAGTTGCTCAACCAGCACGCAGTCACACGGATCGCCATCGGCGGCGTCATGTCAGAGATGTGCGTTGCGGCGACAGCACGAACCGCCCTGGCGCGCGGGCTCGGCGTCGTGATGCCGCACGATGCTCATGCGACGTACACGATCGGCGCGGCTCCAGGCATCAGCGACGAGGTACCCGCGGCCATGGCCTCACGCGTGGCGGAGTGGTCGCTTGGCGATGAGGTGGAGATCGTTGCCCGCGCTACCGGTGTTGCTTTCGACCCGCCAGCGCCTGTGTGACATCACTCGGGCACGGCCGGCACGGTCCAGGTGCCCGCCGGGATTCGCGAAGGATGCGCCACCA
>JBAUUM010000911.1:0-1604 GCA_049582705.1 Actinocatenispora sp. | reverse complement strand
GGCCGGTGCCACCCCCGCCGTCGGCCACCGGGCCGGCGCCGGCCCGTCCGCCGCGCCCCCGGAGAGCGCCACGTTCTCCACCGCGTCCGTCGAGGAACACCCCAGCGTCTCCACCGCCAGCGACGGCGACCTGTGGGCCAACTGCTGGTCCGACGACGGCAACCTGTACGCCGCCAACGGCGACGGCAAGGGCTTCAGCCTCGACGGGCCCTCGTCCGACGTCGCGGTCAGCCAGATCAGCGGCGCACCGCCGTCCCTGACCGGCAGCACGATCGCCCGCGGTGACGGCGTCGGCCAGGTCTGGGACCGCAGCGGCAGCTACACCCGCAAGCCCACCGGCATGGCCTGCGTCGGCGGTGACCTCTACCTCGCGGTCCAGGACCTCAACCTGGACTTCAACGACGTACCCAACGCCACCATCGCCAGGTCCACCGACCATGGCCGGACCTGGACCTGGGACCGGACCGCGCCGATGTTCTCCGACCACGTGTTCACCACGGTCATGTTCACCGACTTCGGCCAGGACAACGCGAACGCGGTCGACGGCTACGTGTACGCGTACGGGCTGGACGGCAACTGGCGGGACTCGTTCGACGACTCGGTGCCCGACCCGGTCGACCTCTACCTGGCCCGGGTGCCCGCCGACAAGATCCAGGACCGGACCGCGTGGGAGTTCTTCAGCGGCACCGACGCCAGTCCGGCCTGGTCCGCCGACATCGGCCAGCGGCGTGCCGTACTCCACGACGACCGGCACATCTACCAGACGCTGTTCGACGACCACGCACACAACATGACCGTGCTCAGCCAGGGCGGCGTGCTGTACGACAAGCCGCTCAAGCGCTACATCTACACGTCGTGGACCGAGTACACGTACGAGTTCTACGACGCGCCCACGCCCTACGGCCCGTGGAAGCACTTCCTGACCAAGGACTTCGGCGGCTACCCGTGGACAGCCACGAAGAACGGCGGGTACGCCACGACCATCCCGTCGAAGTTCCTCAGCGCCGACGGCCGCAGCATGTACCTGCAGTCCAACGTCTGCCCGTGCGGCGGGGGCGGTACGGCGGTGTACGACTTCGCGCTGCGCCACCTCTCGCTCGAACCGTCCGTGGCGTCCACCCCGGGCAACCCGCCCGGCGCCGACAACCTGGCCCGCGCGGCGGGCACGGTACCGGTCGAGCGGGTCGCGCACTTCGGCAACAACGGCTTCTGGAACGACGGGAACACCGGCAACTCCGAGGACGACTGGAACGACGAGCAGAAGTCCGCGAGCTGGTGGGGCTACACGTGGCCCCGGCAGTACACGGTGGACACGGTGGCGTACACGACCGGGCAGATGTTCGGTGACGGCGGATGGTTCGCCAGCGGCCTGCGCGTACAGGTGCGGCAGGGCGCGACCTGGACCGACGCGCCCGGGCAGTCGGTGAGCCCCGCGTACCCGTACAACAGCTCGGCCGGCGGCAACCGCACCTACACGTTCTCGTTCCCGCCGGTCGCCGCCGACGGCGTGCGGATCGTCGGCGCGCCGGGCGGTACGAAGACGTTCACCTCGATCGGCGAGTTGGCCGTCTTCCACCACACCGGCTGACCCGTGGCCCCATGAC
>JBAUUM010000910.1:0-10902 GCA_049582705.1 Actinocatenispora sp. | reverse complement strand
TCCCGGAACCGCGCCCGGTGCGCCCGGGCGACCCGTGGGCTTCGGCGGTCCCGGCGTGCCGATGGCACCGGGTGTGCCGATGGCGCCGGGTGTTCCGATGGTGTCCGGGGTCCCCGTGGTCTCGGGCGTTCCGATGGTGTCCGGCGTCCCCGTGGTGCGCGGCGTTCCGGGGCCGCACGGCCCACACGCGCCCGGTCCGTACCCGCCCGGTCCGCACGCGGCTGGTCCGCACGCGCCCTGGCCCGGTGGGCTCCGGCCCGGCTACGGCCCGCCGCAGAGCCCCGTCGCCCTGGCACCGATCGGTCCGCCCCGGCCGCCGTGGGCCGAGGACCGCAGCGCACCACCGTGGCCCAGGCCGGGGATGCCGTGGCCGACGACCGCGTTCGGTGCGCCGGCCCGCCCGGAGTACCGCGAGCCCCATCCGGTCCGGTCCGGCGCGGTGTGGGCCGGCCTCGGATGCGCCGCGCTGTGGTTCGTGATGTTCGCCGCGGTCAGCTGGAACCTCCGCGCCTACGTCTGGGGCGCCGTGATCGCGGGCGTCCTCGCCCTGGTCACCTCGCTGGTACTGGCCCGGTACGGCGACCGCGGTGTGGCGGTGGGGATCGCCGGGGCGACCGGCGTCGGCCTGGGCATCGCGGGCGTCATCGTGCTGTCCAGCGCCCTCAACGGGCACTGGCTGCTCTGGTGACGGTCCCGACCGGCCGTCGGAATCGATACCGAGGCGTTGTCCAGTCGTGACGGACGGCGCCGGCGTCGCATCGATCGGTCGCGCTCCGCCTACCCACCGTGTGGGTACGTGGGTAAAACGCGAGCTGGACTTGACGTGTCCGCCGGCGACGGGCAGATTCGCGGCATGCCCCCCATGAAGTTGCAGCGGCTCGACCCTGAGCGGCGGCGGAGACGACTTCAGCTGCTCGCCGAGTTGTCCGACGCGAAGACCCTGCGCGACCGGTTCCAGCCCCGCCGTGCCCAGGTGGACCGGCTCCGGGACATGATCGCGACACGCCGCCGCCAGTACACCTGATCGCCAGGAGCACGTCCTGGCCGGACCCGTGACCGAGGTCCCGGCCGGATGCCGGTTGTGCCCGGGCAGCGCGCCCACGTGCGGATTTGTCGCACCCGACCGCTGTCTGCCCCGGTGTGCCGGCCACCCCCGCGCCGCCCGCTGCCCGATGTCCCCGACGGGTCCTCCCGACGTGGAATAACCCGTCCGGTGCAGTGCCGTGAACCGGCGCCCTGTTTCGGTCTACGATCGCCGTGCGGGCTTCTCCACTGCCCAGTGACCTTCCTTACCGGGTCGGCACTGGCTGAGCGGTCGGTCCGCGACCACAATCTCCGTGAGACATGCCGTCCGAGGATCGACAGGCGCGCCACCCCGGCACGCCGGCCGGAAGCCCGAGGGCGGCAACAAACATCAGGTGACCCGGGGGGACCGTGTCGTACTTCGCTGCCGCTGTGACTCGTGGGCCGAAGGGTTGGGCCGTCGCGGAGCTCGACCTCGGCCGTCCGTCCGAGATGACGGACGTGGAAGAGGTCGCCGAACTGCTCCGTGACACGGACATCGAGGCCGAGGTGTCGCTGCTCTTCGTCGAGGTGGACGACGAGTACCTGGCGATCCTCCGCCTCGACGAGGGCGAGGATCTGCGGGTGTTCGGCTCGGACGCCGCCTTCGTCGACGAGTCCCCGGTCGGGGCGATGCTGCTCGGCGAGGAGGACCGGCCCGGCAGCATCGACCTTCCCGACGACGACTTCGACCCGTCGGACGAGGACGGCGACGGGGACGACGCCGACGATGACGACGATGAGGCGGTCGCCGGTCCCGACGCGGATGACGCCGAGCCGATCGGCGACGTCGACCTGCTGGCCGACCTGGGCATGCCCGGTCGTCAGCTGCGCGCGCTGTGCATCAAGGAGGGCATGCTGCCCAGCGACATGACGGCCGAGATCTGCGGCGTACTGGGCTGTGCCGAGGATGTCGAGGAGCTGCGCTGACGCTGGTCTCGCGGTACGAGGAGCCGATGCGTCGCGCGCTGGCGGTCGCGGCCGGGGCGCGGGTCGGTCGGGACGTCGCCGGTGCTGGTGGCGGTGCCGCCGCTGTCGACAACGCCGCCGACGCCGGCGCTGACACCGCCGGTGCCGGCGGCGCGGAGACGGCGGACGTGCCGGTCGGTGCCGTCGTGTACGACGCGGCCGGCGTCGAACTGGCGACGGGCACCAACGAACGCGAACTGACCGGCGACCCCACCGCGCACGCCGAGGTGGTCGCGATGCGCCGGGCCGCGGCCCGGCTCGGCTCGTGGCGTCTGTCCGGTTGCACGCTCGTGGTCACCCTGGAGCCGTGCACGATGTGCGCCGGCGCGATCGTGCTGGCCCGGATCTCCACCGTCGTGTTCGGCGCGTGGGACCCGAAGGCCGGCGCGGTCGGGTCGCTGTGGGACGTGGTCCGGGACCGCCGGCTCAACCACCGGCCCGAGGTGTACCCGGACGTGCTGGCGGACGAGTGCGGCGCGTTGCTGCGCGACTTCTTCCGGCGGCACCGCAGCTGACCCGCCGCTGGTCCGTACGTGCGGCCCCATCGCCGCAGCCCGGGGCCGCTACGGCAGCATGGGAGGCATGACTGGCACCCCGCAGGCCCGTACGGTTCGGCCGATCGTGCCCCTGGCCGCGCCGCCGAAGGCGGAGGTACGGGTCCCAGGCTCCAAGAGCGTGACGAACCGGGCGCTGCTCTGCGCGGCGATGGCCGACGGGGTCAGCACGCTCACCGGCAGCCTGTTCGCGGACGACACCGAGGCGATGATGGGTGTCCTGCGCGACCTCGGGGTGTCGGTGGACGCTGATCCGGACACCAGCACCGTGGTGGTCACCGGCGTGGGTGCCTCGATCGGCTCCCGGCCCGCCACCGTGGACGGCCGGCAGTCCGGCACGACGTCCCGGTTCGTGCTGCCGGTCGCCGCCCTCACCGCCACCCCCGTGGTGGTGGACGGCAGCCCGCAGCTGCGCGCCCGGCCGTTCGGCCCGTTGCTGTCCGCCCTGACCGACCTGGGCGCCACGGTACGGAACCTGGGCGAGCCCGGGTACCTGCCGGTCGAGGTGGCCGGGCCGTACACGGCGGACGAGGTGAGCATCCCGGGGCACCTGTCCAGCCAGTTCCTGTCCGGGCTGATGCTGGCCGCCCCGCTGGCACCCGGTGGTCTGACGGTACGGATCACGACGCCGCTGGTGTCCGTGCCGTACGTGCGGATGACCGGCGCGGTGATGGCCGCCTTCGGGGTGACGCCGGAGGTCGCCGAGGATCGCGTGGTGGTGCCGGCGGGCGCGTACCGTCCGGTCCGCTACCAGGTGGAGCCGGACGCAAGCGCCGCCTCGTACTTCTACGCCGCCGCGGCGATCACCGGTGGCCTGGTGAGCGTGCCGGGCCTCGGACGGGACGCGCTGCAGGGCGACGTGGCGTTCGTGAACCTGCTGGAGCGGATGGGTGCCACGGTGCGGCACGAGCCGGACCGCATCACCGTCGAGGGCGGCGGCGGTCTGCACGGCATCGACGTCGACATGGCGGACATCTCGGACACAGCGCAGACTCTGGCGGCGGTCGCGGTCTTCGCGGACTCGCCGACCCGGGTACGCGGCATCGGCTTCATCCGCCGCAAGGAGACCGACCGGATCGGTGCCGTGGTCGCGGAGCTTCAGCGGGCCGGCATCGACGCGACCGAGGACCCGGACGGCTTCACCATCCGGCCCGGCACGCCCCGGCCGACGGAGTTCGAGACGTACGACGATCACCGGATGGCGATGAGCCTCTCGCTGCTCGGCCTGCGTACGCCCGGCATCCGGATCGCCGACCCGGGCTGCGTCGCCAAGACCTTCCCGACCTTCTTCGACGCCCTCGACTCACTCCGCTGACGGTCGTACCTACCCCGCCGCCGCGGTGGCGCTGACGACCTCTCGGGGTTCGTCGAGCCAGACGGCATGCTCACCGCTGTCGTGGGCGGTGAGTCCGTAACGTCGCGGACCTGGTCGTTCGTACTGGTTCCAGCGTCGCCATGTGTCGGCGACCGTCGGCCACAGGGGGTATGGCCCGCCGTACCGCACGGTGCCGTCGGGATGGACCTCGGCCCAGGAGTGGTCGTCCTCGGTGAACAGGAACCGACCCTCGGTGCCGTCCCGGACGGTCCTTCCGACGGGACCGAGTGCGGGGACGACGAGTTGGAGCAGGAATCCGAAGTCGGCGGAGTCGAGGTCGTGGAGGGGCATGACGGTCGTCGCGGTCGTGGGGTCGGTGAAGTCGAAGGGATCCCGTGACGGTGGCCGGCGCAGCGGGCTGTCCGCGTGCGGACGTAGCCACATGAAGTGGCCAGGGGTAGGGAGGAAGCGTCCGATCACCGTGTGCGGTTCTGTCTTGTGGGCGACGACCAGGGCCGAGGCCAACTCCCCGCGTACGTCGGCGACGACGATGCCGTCTTCGGCCAACTGACCGACCCATTGACTTGGTATGCCGGAGACGGCGCAGGTGGCGATGATGCGATCGTAGGGCGCCCGGTCGGGGTGCCCGACGAGAGCGTTCCGGGGGGCCAGGTGTGGCCGGTACCCGAGGTGGGCGAGCCGTTCGGCGGCCACTCGGACAAGCTGTGGATCGATGTCGATGCTGGCGACGTTCCCGGCGCCGAGGCGTCGGCACAACAGCGCGGCGTTGTATCCGGTGCCGGTGCCGATCTCCAGTACCCGATGACCGTCGGAGACCTGCAGGATGTCGAGCATGTGGGCCATGAGGCTGGGGCGGGTGGACGAGCTGGTCGGAATCAGCAGTTCACCGCCGGGCATGGGCGCCCGTTGCGTGGTCAGCGACTCGTCCGCATAGACACCATCCCACCACCGCTGGCGTGTCTCGGGATCCTCACCGCTGACCAGCTCACCGTCCGCGTCGTAGAAGGCCAGGACGAACAGGTGCCGTGGCGTGCTGGCGAAGGGATCACGCCAGCCGTCACCGAGCACCCCGCTGCCCTCCAGGAGGTCGGTGAGCTCGGCGGCGCGCTCCCGCCACTCTGTCATCGCAGCGATCCCCTCCTCAACAATGACGCCAGAGCAGCAGCGATCGGAACCCCTGTCTCGTGTTCCAGCCAGAGCCACTGACCGGCCGGGTTGCACTCCAGCATGACCCAATCGCCGGTCGGAGTGATCACGAAGTCGAAGGCGCCGAAGGTGAGGTCGAGAGTATCCATGAAGGCGCCGATGCCAGCACGTACGTCGTCGGGCATCTCGGTCGGGCTGTAGCTGAGTGAGTCGTAGTCGGCGCGCCAGTCCAGCCGCCCCACGTCGGATGAGGACCGGATCGCGACGGCGAACGGTTCGCGGCCGACGACGGTGACGCGTGCCTCGTATACCTTCGGGACCCATTCCTGGATCAGATGTGCCGTGGCGGCGAACTGGTCCGGATCGATGGCGGCGGGGTCGATGCGCGTCGTGTACGTCATGCGAACGTGATCGTCTTCGACGAATGTGAGACTCGACATCTGCTTGCACACCACCGAGCCGCCCACAGCCTCGGCGAACTCGGCTGCGGACGGCTGGTGGTTGGTCAGGAGCGTGGCTGGAGTACGCAGGCCCGCCGCGGCGGCGGTGGCCAACTGCAAGGGCTTGTACTCCGCCGCTGCCTGTTTCATGGGGTCGTTGACCCACAGCACGTCGAGTGAGGCCAGGAGACCGCCAATAGCGTGACGTGCCTCTGCTGCCGCGAAAACTTGATCCGCCTGCGACATACCTTCAGGGAGCCGGAAGCGAGTGGGACGCCGGTAGTACACCGAGCGGATCGCGGACAGGTCGATGTCGGTGTCGCTGCCACCGAGACGGCCGGTCCACCGGCCCGCCCGGGTGTCGACCGCCAAGCGCAGGCGAGTCGGGAAGTCGCCGGTGTCGAGCCGCCCGTACCGAACGTCCCTGCGCTCCAGTTCGACTGCGACCGCATCAGCGGTCGGGTCGTCGGCGCCGGACAGGATCAGAACCTCGTAGGCGCGCACAGCTGCCGCTCTAGCTGTCCGAGCCGGTATCGGGGTTGCTGTCGGGTGTCACCTTGCCGTCGTTCGACACCTGGGTCGGCATCGACGTGGGCGGTGCAGTGCTGGTGGTGTGGTGCTTGCCGACAGCGGGCATCGGCACCCCCAGGGTGGCGGCGTACGGGCGCAGGTTTCCAGGCCTGTGGCGCATCGGATATGCCACGCCACCCGGCTCGCTCAGGGGAAGCAGAGCCGTGGTCGTGAACAGCGGCACGGACACCGTGACAGCTCGGTCGGTCATCGATCTTCCTTTCGGCTGGCCGAGTGGCCAAGGTGAAGGGGATGCAAGGCGTAGTAGCGGACAAAAACGTCGTTACATCATATATCGATGTAGCTACGTGGAGTCAGTGCGGGACGCCAGATCGTTGAACTAGGCGTGCTGCTCCTGACGGTTGGAGGTCGGTGTGCCGGGGTGCCAGCCTTGGCGGGGCCAGATCGGTACCCAGCGCGGGCCATCGGTGAAGGTGTGGGCGTCCTCGTCGCGTCGGAACTCGTCGAGAGTCGTGTCGACGCGGGCCGGGTCCATGCCGATGATCGTGCCGATGTCGGTGATGCTGAGGCCGCGTCGGTGCGCGAGGTAGAGCGTGAGGTCGCGTTCGGCGGCGACGTCGTCGATGGTGTCGGTGAGTTCCCGGTACCGGCGGCGTAGGAAGTCCCGTACAGCTGTGTCGGTCGTGGCGCTCATGTGGTGTGCCTCCGCTTCGTGTCGTGGCAGTGGTGACGGATGTGCTGGCAGGACCGCTCAGTCGTTGCCGGGCGCGGCGCTCGTCGCGTACGGCTGGGGGCGGCGCTGGCGGGGCGGTGCGGCGTGTCGGGGCGGGCGGGTGCGGACGAGTTCGCGGCGCCATTCGGCCTCACGCTGGTCGGCCGCCCACAGCTCGCGGGAGGCGCGTTCGGCGCGGACCAGGTAGCCGGTGATGGTGCCGAGCAGCGCGCCCACGAGGAACGGTGCCGCCATGACCAGCCAGACCCAGGCGTCGACGTGGGTTGGCCTCATCGCACCGTCCCCCATGCGTGACCAGGGCGGATGGTCAGCTCGGCGACGAGTACCTCGATGCCGCGCTCGTACACCTGCGGGTCGGCGTCGAGGTTCCAGCCGCCGAGGCGACACCAGCCGGGGCGGTCCGGGGCGGGCGCCGCTGTCAGTACCCGGAACCGGTCGACCGGCGCACCGGCGAAGCGGGTCGCGGCGTGCTCGCCGATGCGGACCACGTCGCCCGGACGCGGAACCATGCCGGTCATCGCCGCGCTCATCGGTACCACCTCGCCGTGCTCGGGTCGGTGGTCAGCGACCGGCGCAGCACGACCAGGTGGGACGCGGTCGCGAGCGACTGCGCGTACGGGTCGGTCGGAACGACGGCGTGCCGTGCGGACCGGCGCCGTCGCCAGGCGCGGATACGATGGCGAAGCTCCATCGGTTTCCTCCAAAGTGGTCGATGGGGCGGGGGCGCGGTGAGGTTTCCAGGCCGATCACCGCGCCCCACTTTCTTCCGGCCCGCCGCCTTGGGAGTGAGCGGGCCGCCGAGCGGCCGGCAACCCGACAGAAGGCAGCGCCTTCCGTCATGGCTCCAGCCGGTTCGCCACGGACAAAGGGCAGTGGACTCCCGACGTCCGCGAGCAGAGTCGTCCGTCACGTCATGTCATCGCTGACATCCATGACCGTCACGTCCGACACCTCGGACACTAACCCCCGAACGGCCAAACACGCAAGATGCGTCTTCACGATGTCCTAGTTGACTGATGTTCCGATAGGCCGCCATGATGCTCCGCATGAGTCCACGACGGGCGAGCCCCACTGTCCCGATGCGGCGAGTCGCCTCGACCCTGCGCATGTATCGCGAACGCACAGGGTTCGGCATCGGCGAAGCGGCTGCAGCCGTCGACCACCAGTCCAGTTGGCTGTCGCGGATCGAGGGGATGGAGAACCGGGCACATCCCAACGACGTCCAGGCCCTCCTGATGCATTACGGCGTCGAGCAGCCCGTGATCGACGCGGTGAAGGACGTCGCCCGCCAGTCACGCAAACGCGGCTGGTGGTACCCGTACAACGACACGATTCCGGAGTGGTTCGGGCAGTACCTCGGATTGGAGTCCGGCGCCTCCGTGATCCGGGCGTTCGATGGTGTAGCCGTTCCTGGCCTGCTCCAGACCGAGGACTACGCTCGCGCACTCATCCAGGCTGCTGTTACGCGACAGTCGACGGCCGAGGTGGAGCGGTTCACCCGGCTGCGGATTGAACGCCAGGAACGGATCACGGACAACGAAGAACCGATCCAGTTCCGGTCCGTGCTCGACGAAGGACTGCTGTGGCGCCAGGTCGGCGGCCAGAGGGTGATGATCGATCAGATCGAGCGCATGATCGAAATCGGCCAGCGCTCGAACGTCCAGATTCAGATCCTGCCCAGCTCGGCCGGTGCGCACGCCGGCATGGACGGCAGTTTCGTCGTGATGGACTTCCCGCCCCTGCCCACGCCCTTTCCGACCATCGACGACCGGATCGCTTACGTGGATCTGCTGGTCGGCGCCAAGTACTTCGACAAGCCCGTCGAGGTGACGCCGTACGAGGCAGCATGGGAGCAGCTGCGCGGGGACGCTCTGTCAGCGGGCGAGTCAGAAGCCCTCCTGCGTAGAATCGCGAAGCGTCTGGCTGCCCACTAGCAGAAAGGAGCGCGGGATGGCCCCTCACAACCTCACCCGCGCCCACTGGCGCAAAAGCTCGCGTAGCGGAAATTCGGGAAACTGCGTGGAGGTGGCGCGCAACCTGCCCGGCGTTGTGGCCGTACGCGATAGCAAGAACCCCACCGGGCCGGCCCTCGTCGTCGACCCGGCCGCCTGGCAGGCGTTCGCCGACGCCGTGAGGACCACCGCCTGACCCTCGACGGCACAGGAACCCCGGCGGGCCGGCCGGGGCTCTTGACCCAAGGTTGATCGCACGACCAACGAGGGAATTCTGGTCTGAGGCGTGGCGCTCAGCTGGGCGAGATTGTCCGTCTGCAAGCTGCTGGCACGCTCAGAGACCCTGCCAATCGAGAGACGCCGGGCGCTCACCAGTCTCCACATACTCGCCGACGGCGCGCAGCGCGGCGCCCGGCGTCACGAGCGCTTCGATTCCCTCGGATTTTTCCGAAATATGCGAGCTGCCCGGTTTGGGTCGACTCTCGGTGGGGCACCTGACTGGCGGGGCGGGCCCTGGCGAGGGGCATCTTCCCCGAACGTCCGAGCGGATCTCGCGGTCCTTCACTCGGGCGTTCGGGGAAGAGGGGAACGGCGCCCCGGCGGGGTGGACCCCGTCAGGACGCCGCGGGCGTTACGTCAGCTCTTCACCACGGTGTCGAGCGCGACCTCGATCATCTGCGAGAAGGTCCGTTCGCGCTCGTCGGCGCTGGTCTCCTCGCCGGTGACGATGTGGTCGGACACGGTCAGCAGCGCCAGCGCGCGGGCGTCGAACTTGGCGGCCAGCGTGTACAGCGCGGCAGCTTCCATCTCGATCGCCAGTACGCCGTAGCCGGCCAGCCGCGTCGCCAGGTCCGGACGCTCCGTGTAGAAGACGTCGGCGGAGAGCACCTGGCCCACCTTGATGCTCACGTCACGCGACTCGGCGACCTCGACCGCGGTACGCAGCAGGCTGAAGTCCGCCACCGGCGCGTAGTCGATCACGTTGTCGAAACGCGTCCGGTTGAACGCCGAGTCGGTGCTCGCGCCGATCGCCGCGACCACGTCGCGCAGTCGCAGCGACTCGGAGAGTGCGCCACAGCTGCCGACCCGCACAACCGTCTTCACGTCGTACTCGTTGAGCAGTTCGTGCGCGTAGATGGAGATCGACGGCACGCCCATGCCCGAACCCTGCACCGAGACCGGCACACCCTGGTACGTCCCGGTGTAACCGAACATGTTGCGCACCGTTGAGTAGCACGTCGGATCGTCGAGGAAGGTCTCCGCGATCCACTTGGCTCGCAACGGGTCGCCGGGCATCAGTACCCGCTCGGCGATCTGGCCGGGCTTGGCGCCGATGTGTGTGCTCATAGCTGTCCTCGCTCATTCGACATGTGCTGTGACATCCGATTCTCTCAGTCCCCACCCCGGTGCGCGGTCCCTCCCTCGGGCGGTCCTGCCCGCCGGGCGCTTGGGGGACTGAACGGGCACGGTAGTCGATCCGGTACAGTCCTTCCCGGTGGTGTGTCCGAGCGGCCTAAGGAGCACGCCTCGAAAGCGTGTGAGGGTTCGCGCCCTCCGTGGGTTCAAATCCCACCACCACCGCCACTGAACAGCAGAAACGTCGGCGCTCCGATCACGGGGCCCGGCGTTTCTGCTGTACCCCAGGTGTGCCGCCGGTTCGGCCTCGGCGGAGGATCGGGGATCGTGGAACTGCGTCAGCTCCAGTACTTCGTCGCCATCGCCGAGGAGCTGCACTTCGGCCGGGCGGCGGAGCGCCTGCACATCGGCCAACCGGCGGTCAGCCAACAGATTCGGCGGCTGGAGCGGGAGCTGCGTACCGAGCTGTTCGACCGTTCCCCGCGCCACGTACGGCTGACCCCGGCGGGACAGCGGTTCCTGCCGCACGCCCGGGCCGTACTGGCCGCCGCGCGGGAAGCCCGACTCTCGGTCGCCGCGCAGACCGACACCGAGGGGGTCACGCTGCGGGTGGGCACCAGTGCCGGGCTCGGCCGCCGCCTCGACGACCTCCTGGACACCCTCGCCGTACTGGCCCCCTGGCTCACCGTGGAACTCGTCGCGGCGCCGACCCGGGAGCGGCTGGACCAGGTGGCCGCCGGCGGCCTGGACGTCGCCTTCGTGCGCGGCGCGTACGAGACCGGGGAGCTGCGCATCGTCCCGGTCTGGCCGGACGCGCTCGACG
>JBAUUM010000909.1:0-4420 GCA_049582705.1 Actinocatenispora sp. | reverse complement strand
GACTCGCTGTTCGACCCGAAGCTGACCCCTATCTCGATCGGCCAGGCCGTCACCATGTACCGGCAGCACCCCGGGCGCCTGCACCCCGACATCACGCTGCCGAAGTCGGCCATGCCGCCGTTCCCACGGTCCTCGAAGCTCGCCGGGTTCACGCCGCCCGCGCCCGGCGTGTACGCGTACACCACATCCGGCAAGGACTGGATCAAGTACGACGGGCAGAACTACAACCGCAAGTTCCCGTCCGTCACACCGATGACGGTACGGCGTGGCACCGGCTGCATCTGGGAGCTGGCCTTCCAGGGCGGCAAGCAGTACACCGACGGGCATGTGCAGTGCAGTACCAAGGGTGAGTTCCTGTGCCTGGCGCATCTCCAGCACATCACCTTCGGCAACGTGCACCGCGCCATGACACATCGCTGCGCGCCGGCCATGTCCCAGGTCGCGGGTAAGGCCGACCACCCTGGCGGCGTCGAGAAGACCGTCTGCAAAGCCGGCCCCCACGAGCCGTCGCACATCAGCACGGAGTTCAAGGGAACCGAGAAGGTCGACGTCGGCGGCCAGACCCGTACTGCGTACCACGTGGTCCTCGACAGCACCATCGAAGGAGACGTGGTCGGCACCGCGGTCGCCGAGGTGTGGTTCGACTCGCAGACCGGGATGTACCTCAGGATGCTCCGCACGGCGGACGCCCACGTCGATCTACCGGGCGGCGGTAAGGCGTACTACCACGCCCGGCTCACCTACCGGCTCCGGTCGATGACACCCAAGGCCTGACGGCGCGCCGCGGCCACCATCCCCAGCGGGCGACCGCTGGCAGGACCGCCGAGCAGCCAGGCCCGGGTCGCGCTGGCCGGTGCCGCGGACCGTCGACCCTGTCGGTCTCTACTCGTCGTCCTCGGCGCCCCGGGAGGAGGGCCAACCGAGCCACCATTCCTTGTCCGACGGCTCCCCGGCCTGCGCGGCGAACGCGCGGAGTGCCTCCGCGAGGGGGCGATGCCATCGGCTGGGCGTCGCTTCGTGTACGAGGGCGGTGAGCTCCTCCCGTCGGCGCCGGGTCACCTCGTCGATGAGATGCCGACCCGCCGGGGTCAGGGTGAGGCGGACCGCCCGCCGGTCGCTCGGGGTCCGCGATCTGCGGATGAGTCCCTTACGGACGAGGCGGTCGCACATGCGGGTGCCGGTGGACGGGTTGACGCCCAGTTCCTCGGCGATCTCCCGGATCTTGCGCGGCCCGCGGGAGGCGAGTACGACCAGCGCCCGGTACTGCGGCAGGGTGACGTCGGTGTCGAGACCGGCCAGGGAGCGCGCGGCGAGCCCGACCAGCGCACGGCTGGCCGACAGAAAGGCGTCGATCAGCTCGTCGGCGTCCGCGTCGGGCACCCGGTCCGGCGTAGTCTGCTCCCGCATCGTGCAATCTTCGCAGTCCACCGTGCGGCGGGACACTCAGCCCGGCCGTATGTCGTGACGCCGGGCACTCGTGGCGCTCTCGGCTCCGAGCGACCAGCCGACCGGCCCGACCGGCCCGACCGGGCCGGGCCGGGGCCCTACGGCGTCATGCTCGTCGCGGCGGGACCACACCGCCCGGGGGCGCAGCCGATGGCGCCGAGCGGGTACCGACTCTGGCGAGGTAGGCGTTGTAGGCGGCCAGTTCGCGGTCACCGTCACGGTCGGCGGCCCGGTCGTAGCGCCGAGCCTGGCGCTCGTCGGCGCGAATCCACCCCACGAACAGGACGGCCAGTACCAGGGCGGTGGGTACCTCGGAGAACGCCCAGGCGATGGCACCGGCGGTGTGCTGATCGGTCAACGGCATGATTCCCCACCCCGGCGGCACCTCAGCGAACGTGGCGGTCATCAGCCGGGTCGACTGCATGATGGCGATGCCGAAGAAGGCGTGGAAGGGCATCCCGACAAACAGTTCCAGCATCCGGAACACCACGGCGGGCCGGTGCGGTGCCGGGTCGGCGCCCATGATCGGCCAGAAGAAGATCAGCCCGACCAGCAGAAAGTGGACGAGCATCCAGTGGTGCCCGAACCAGGTGCCCATCGCCGCGTCGAACAGGTGGGTGAAGTACAGCCCGTACAGGCTGGCGACGAACAGCGGCAGCGTGATCACCGGTGCGGTGGTGGTGCGTGCCACCCGGGAACGCAGCACGGCGACGAGGACCTCGCGCGGTCCGCGATGGCCTCGTCGTGCCGGGGGTAGCGCGCGCAGCGTGAGCGTGATGGGCGCGGCGAGCAGCAGCAGTATGGGGGACAGCATCGACAGCACCATGTGCTGAACCATGTGGACGCTGAACAGCGCCATCCCGTAGCGGCCGATCCCGGTGCAGGTGACGGTGAGGATCGTGGCCAGCCCGAGAAGCCAGGCGGCCGTGCGGTGCGGTGGCCAGGCATCGCCGCGGCAACGGAGCCGGAGTACCGCGGCCAGGTAGAGGACGGCGGCGAGCAGGCAGCCGGACAGCAACAGCCAGTCGGGGGCGGGTGCCAGCAGCGTGGCCAGGCTGGGACGGGCCAGCGTCGTGGGCATTCCGGGCATCTGGTCTCGTTCCGTCAGCGCCGGTAGGACAGGATCGTGGCCATGCCGGCGGCCAGGTGGTACGCGTTGTGGCAGTGCGTCAGCCACTGGCCGGGATTGTCGGCGACCAGGTCGACCGTGACGCGTTGGTTGGGAGCGATCAGGACGGTGTCCTTGCGGGCGCCGTGATGCATCGCGGTGTCACCCGGTTCGCCGGCCGTGCCGTACCCGCGGATCTGGTACGTATGGCCGTGCAGATGGATCGGGTGGTACATCGGCGTCTGGTTGTTCAGTCGCAGCCGGACCCGATCCCCGAGGTGCACGCCGAGGGGTCTGATGCCGTGGAAGGGATCGTCGGCGGTGTAGGCGTTGCCGTCGATCTTCCAGGTGAAGGCCGTCATGTCCCCGTCGAACCACAGGTCATGGGTCACGTCGGGTGCGACGGCGGGGAGCCGCACCGACTCGGCGGCGGTCATGTCACGCAGCCGCAACCGCCGGCCGTCCAGTTCTCGCGGCTGCGCATCGACATCGGGAACCGTGCCGGCACCGGTGCGTACCAGGCACCGCGCCTGCGCCTGCTTGCCCTGAGCCACCGCGGTCAGCGGGAAGACACCATCATCGAGTCTGGTCGTGACGTCGTAGCGTTCGCCGGAGGCGATGTCGAGGGTGTCGACGGTGACGGGGACAATCGGGTAGGCGTCCGAGTCGGTGACGGTGAGCCGGTGTCCGCCCAGGGCGACCCGGTAGACGGTGGCGGCGGAGGCGTTGATGAGCCGGATCCGGGCCAGCTGCCCGGCCTTGGCACGCAGCGTCGCCGCCGCGGTCGGCAGCCGACCGTTGATCAGGTGGTACGGGTAGTCGATCTCGCCACCCATTCCGGGCGGGATACCCATCAGTGGTGCGCCCCGGGCATCGGTGGTGCGCCGGGGCGTCGGCCGCGCGGCGCCGGCGCCACCGACCGCTCCGGCGCGAACCGGGGTCTGGTAGCGCCAGCAGTTGGGGTGTGACCGCAGCTCGTGGAGTAGTCCGTCGGGCGTCGTGCCGGCGCCGTCGATCCAGTCGTCGATCACGACGACGAACTCGACGTCGTAGTCGCCGGGCTCGTGCGGATCGTCCACGATCAGCGGCCCGTAGAGTCCACGGTCACGTTGCACGCCGAGATGCGAGTGGTACCAGTACGTGCCGGGCCGGGGCAGGGTGAACGCGTACTCGTGCCGGCAGCCCGGCGGGACCGGTGGCTGGGTCAGGTGCGGCACCCCGTCGGCGTCGTTGCGCAGCGCCACCCCATGCCAGTGAGCGGTGGTCGGCGCGGGCAGTCGGTTGGTCAGCCGGACACGCATCTGGTCACCGACGTCCCCACGCAGCAGCGGGCCGGGGACGGCGCCGTCGTAGGCCCAGGTCCTGACCGTCCGCCCGCCGAGGTCGACCGAGTCGGCCCGGGGCTCAAGACGCGCGTCGACGGTGCCAGCGCCGGATCTGTGGCGTGCCGCTTCCGCGTGAGTCACCTCGGGACCGTCCGGCGCCACCCGGCCGGCGTCGGGTACACGCGCATCGCCGCAGCCGGTGAGGGCCGCCAGCGTTCCGCCGACGGCGGTGGCGAGCACGTCGCGGCGGGTGGGGTGGCGTGGCGGGCCGAGGTCAGGCCAGGACACGGTTGGCCTCCAGATCGCCGAGGGCGTCGGCGTGTTCGGCGGGCACGAGGACCGTCAGATGGTCACCACGGCGCAGCTCGGTACGGCCGTCGACGTGCAGCGCCCGGCCGTCCCGGCGGAGTGCCATCACGCGGGTGCCGGGCGGCCAGGCGATCTGGTCGACGTGATAGCCGGCCAGCGGCGCGGACTCGCCCAGCGCGAGTGCCGCGACCCGGAATCCGCCGAGGGCCGGTTCGCCGGGGCGCGCCCGTTC
>JBAUUM010000908.1:0-4288 GCA_049582705.1 Actinocatenispora sp. | reverse complement strand
TCGCCGTACTGGCCACCACCGGGCTCACCGGAGTGGCGGTCGCCGCCGCCGGGGCGCAGCCGGACAGCCCGCTGTGGCCCATCACCACGGTGATGTACCCGCAGCAGGCGGCGGCGCGGGAGCATCGTGACGCCGCGGTCCGGGACCTGGCCGATGCTCGGCGCGCGGTGGCGCTGGGCCACAAGGACGCGGCGCTGCGGTACCTGGCCGACGCGGAACGGCACTCACGCGAGATGGGCCCCGGTTCCGACGCGGACAAGCTGCGTAAGGACGCGCACCGGGTGCGTGCCAGCCTGCCCGCGCCCGACAAACAGCAGCAGCAGCAGAGCGCCAGCCCGTTGGACGCCGGTGTTCCGACACCGTCCGCGAAGCCGCCGGCGACCCTGCCCGGTTCGGAGTCGCCGGTACCGCCGTCGACGCCACCGACCAGCGACCTGCCGTCGCCGCCGTCCGGCGAGCCGAGCGCGCCCGCGGAGTCGGGCACGGGTGATCCGAGCGGCCCCGGGGCGCACGGCAAGGACAAGCCGAAGAAGGGCAAGGGCCTGGTCGGACAGTTCGTGCATCAGCGGGACGGGAAGATCAGCATTCCCGGACCGCGGCTGTCCGGACTGTGCTGATCTGGCTGGCTGATCCGGTCGTGCTCGTCCCGGGCTCCTGAGCCCCGGGTTCCGGTCCCGCGGCCGGGCCGCCGCCCGCACGTCCGGATCGCTCCCGTCCGGATCACGACGTCCGGATCACGACGTTCGGGCCGGCCGGTCACCGCGCCGCCGTTCCGACCCCTGAGCGCGGGGTGGGCTACTTGCCGACCTCGTGCGCGCCGTCGGCGTAGCCGCGGGCGTATTCCCAGCTCACGTAGTGGTCCGGGTCGGGCTGATAGGCCGGCTCGTGCAGTCTGGGCTGATCATGCTCCAGCAGGTGCCGGAGATTGCCGCGCAGCAGTTCCCAGCCGAAGTAGTGTGGTTCGTGGCAGTCTTCGCAGTCGATGACGAGCCCGCGGATCCCGGTCGGTTCCAACCAACGTTGGAACTCGTCCAGATCGTCCAGATCGGCGGTGACCTCGTCCCGCTCCTCGACGCTGAGCGGTTCGGCCGACACGTCGTCGGACAACCCCGCCGTCGGGTCGGCGGGGTCGTTGGCGAAGGGGTCGAGTGGCTCGTCGCGCACCCCTCCACGTTAGCCTGCCAGCCAGTTTCGCGCCGCCCGAGGAAGCGTTGAGCAGGGCCCAGAGACGGGGCGACCCTTCAGGTACCGGGCACGCCGGGGCGTAGGATCGGACTACGCGGCACACAGCCCGCGCGGAGCGTGGCCTCAGGCCCGCGTGTCCGGATATCGCTGTTGAAGACACTCCGCGATCGACCAGGATCGGATCATCATGGCTGTCACGGGTCCCGCCGACCATCCGTTTGCTCCACAGCTCGGCGCCGCCGCGTCGCTTCCGCTCGGGCTCACCTTCGACGACGTGCTGCTACAACCGGTCGAGTCCGACGTCGACCCGGCCGAGATCAACCCCGCGACCCGGCTCACCCGTGGGATCGAGCTGTCCATGCCGCTGGTGTCCAGCGCGATGGACACCGTGACCGAGGCGCGGATGGCCATCGCGATGGCCCGGCTCGGCGGCATCGGCGTGCTGCACCGCAACCTCGCCATCGAGGAGCAGGCCAGCCAGGTCGACCTGGTGAAGCGGTCCGAGGCCGGCATGATCACCCACCCCGTGACCTGCTCCGCGGACGACACCCTGAACGAGGT
The DNA here is from genome assembly GCA_049582705.1 of Actinocatenispora sp. Classification (GTDB taxonomy): domain Bacteria; phylum Actinomycetota; class Actinomycetes; order Mycobacteriales; family Micromonosporaceae; genus Actinocatenispora. The sequence continues at coordinate 2,542 of JBAUUM010000908.1, read as the reverse complement.
CGACTCGCTCTGCGCCCGGTACCGCATCTCCGGCGTCCCCGTGGTCGACACGGCCGGCACCCTGCTGGGCATCGTGACCAACCGCGACATGCGGTTCGTGGCGGACAAGTCCACCCCCGTGCGTGAGGTGATGACCCGCCAGCCGCTGGTCACCGCACGGGTCGGGGTCAGCCGCGAGGAGGCGTTCTCCCTGCTGCGCGAGCACAAGGTGGAGAAGCTGCCGCTGGTCGACGACCAGGGTCGGCTGCGCGGGCTGATCACCGTCAAGGACTTCACCAAGAGCGAGCAGTACCCGGGCGCCACCAAGGACTCGGCCGGCCGGCTGCGCGTCGCCGCCGCAGTCGGTATCGGTGAGGAGTCGTACAAGCGGGCCCGCACCCTGGTCGACGCCGGCGTGGACGTCGTCGTGGTGGACATGGCACACGGGCACAGCCGGGCCGTGATGGAGATGGTGGGCCAGCTCAAGCGGGAGACCCAGGTCGAGGTGATCGGCGGCAACGTCGTCACCTACGAGGGGGCGAAGGCGCTCGCCGAGGCCGGAGTCGACGCGGTCAAGGTGGGTGTCGGACCGGGTTCGATCTGCACCACCCGGGTCGTCGCCGGGGTCGGCGTGCCGCAGATCACCGCGATCATGGAGACCGTACGCGCCTGCCATCCGCTGGGCGTGCCGGTCATCGCCGACGGCGGCATGCAGTACTCGGGCGACATCGCAAAGGCCATGGTGTCCGGCGCCGACTCGGTGATGCTCGGCTCGCTGCTGGCCGGCTGCGAGGAGAGCCCGGGCGAGCTCATCTTCATCAACGGCAAGCAGTTCAAGTCGTACCGGGGCATGGGGTCGCTGGGTGCCATGCAGTCGCGCGGACCGGCCCGGTCGTTCTCCAAGGACCGGTACTTCCAGGCCGACATCACCTCCGACGAGCAGCTCGTACCGGAGGGCATCGAGGGTCAGGTGCCGTACCGGGGCCGGCTCTCGGCCGTGGCATACCAGCTGATCGGCGGTCTGCGCCAGGCGATGCTGTACTCCGGCGCGGCCACCATTCCGTCGCTGCAGGAGCGTGGCCGGCTGATCCGGATCACCGCCGCCGGGCTGAAGGAGAGCCACCCGCACGACATCCTGATGACCACCGAGGCGCCCAACTACCACACCCGCTGACACCTCGCGGCCGTCGGGCCGCGCGTCGACGTCCGGCCGGCACCGTACCCGGTGCCGGCCGCGTCCGTCCCATCGTGCGGCAGGTGGTCGGTCGCTGGCCGAGCGTCGCCGGACGACCGGTATTGTGCCGGTTCGGGTGCGTGATTCTGCACGACGGCGGGAGGGCCTCCGGTGCGTGACATGGTCGAGATCGGGATGGGCAAGGCGGCACGCAGGGGATTCCACCTCGACGAGGTGGCTCTGGTGCCGACCCGTCGTACCCGGGACGTGGACGACGTCTCCACGGCCTGGCAGCTGGACGCGTACCGGTTCGACATTCCGTGCGTGGCGCACCCGTCCGACGCGATCATGAGCCCGGAGAGCGCGGTCGCGCTGGGCCGCGCCGGTGGGCTGGGCGTACTCAACGCCGAGGGTCTGTGGTGCCGGTACTCCGACCCGGTCCCGGTCCTGCACGAGATGAGCCAGCTCGACGAGGAGGCGACCGCGACGCGGCGCCTCCAGCAGGTGTACGCGGAGCCGATCCGTCCCGAACTGATCGGCGAGCGGGTCAAGCAGATGCGCGACGCCGGGGTGCACGTGGCGCTGCGGGTCTCCCCGCAGCACACCCTCGCGCTGGCGCCGGTGATCCTCGACGCCGGCATCGACATCCTGATCATCCAGGGCACGATCGTGTCCGCGGAGCACGTGTCCACCACGGACGAGCCGTTGAACCTCAAGGAGTTCATCGCCGACCTCGACCTGCCGGTCATCGCCGGTGGCTGCACCAACTACCAGACCGCGCTGCACCTGATGCGCACCGGCGCGGCCGCGGTGATCGTCGGCGTCGGTGCCGACGACTTCTCCACCACCGACACGGTGCTGGGCATCCGGGTGCCGATGGCCACCGCGATCTCCGACGCCGCCGCCGCGCGGCGCGACTACCTGGACGAGACCGGCGGCCGGTACGTGCACCTGATCGCCGACGGCGGCCTGTCCACCTCCGGCGACATCGCCAAGGCACTGGGCTGCGGCGCCGACGCGGTGATGCTCGGCGAGCCGCTGACCATGGCGAACGACGCACCGGCCGGCGGCGCCTGGTGGCACTCCGCGGCCAGCCACCCGAAGCTGCCGCGGGGCATGTTCAGCCCGTCCGGCGATCAGCTCGGTGGCCTGGAGGAGATCCTGTACGGCCCGTCCGACGACCCGGAGGGCGGCATGAACCTGTTCGGCGGTCTGCGCCGGGCGATGGCCAAGTGCGGCTACTCCGACCTCAAGGAGTTCCAGCGGGTCAACCTCATCCTGGACCGCTGACCCAGCACTGACTTCCGGATCCGGTCGCGCGGACACCGTGCGGCCGGATCCGTCGTACTGCCGGCAGCCGCATGCCCCGTGCTTCCCGCCCTCCAGCCC
>JBAUUM010000907.1:0-2282 GCA_049582705.1 Actinocatenispora sp. | reverse complement strand
GCGGGTGGCGGCCGGCCCCGCCGGTGGCGACCCACGCCCGGACGCCTGCGGCCACGCCCGACCGCCTGCGGCTACGCCCAGCCGGTGGCCGCGACGACGTCCTTCGCGATGTCGACGACCGCCCGGCCGTCGGTGGGTACCCGCACCACCCAGGGCGCGGCCCCCTGGTCGAGCAGCCGGGCCATCTCGGCGCTGCGACGCACGTGTGGGTCCAGCTGGCTGCCGATCTCCCGGCCGGTCAGCCGGCGCTCGGCGGTCGCGTCGTCGGCCGTGAGCAGTACTCCGGTGATCCGGGTGCCGCCGCCCAGGGCGCGGGTGAACAGGTCGGTGCCGAGCACGCTCGCGGTGTTCGTGTAGATCAGCCGGTGGTAGCCACGCGCCGCGACGTTGCGCCACAGCGCGGCCAGGTTCTCCTCGACGAGTGCCGTACGGTCCGGGTCGCCCTCGGGCGCCGGGAACACCTGGCTCAGGAAGTCGCCCTCGATCAGGCAGTGCGCGACCGACGCCGCCTGCAGCAGGACCGAGACCTCGAAGGCCACGGTGGACTTGCCCACCCCGGACCGGCCGCCGATCAGCAGCAGGTCGGTGTGGTCCGGCGGAGTCATGACCCGGACCGTATGGCACGAAGTATGGCCGGTACCAGCCGATTTCCCGTTAGGCTCAGCGGTGTGAGCAGCTTGGCCGTGGTGATCGGCGGGCTCGCGGGGGTGGCCGTGGTGGGCGGCGGTGCCGCCGCGGCGGCGGCCGGCGCCCGCCGTGAGTACCCGTACCTGGCCACCGGCCACGCGCACAACGACTACAAGCACCGGTGGCCGCTGGAGTCCGCCCTGCGGTACGGGTACGCGAGCGTCGAGGCGGACGTGGTGCCGACCGCGCCCGGCGAGGCGCCGGACCTGCTGGTCGGGCACGGCCGGCACGAGGTGGCGCCGGACCGGACGCTGCGGGGTGGGTACCTCGATCCGTTGTCCCGCAGGGTGGCCGGGTTCGGGTCCGTCCACAGTGGCCAGTCGCACCCGTTCCAGCTGCTGGTGGAGCTGAAGGGCGAGCCGGACCGGTGCTACCGGATCCTGTCCGACCAGCTCGCGCCGTACGACTCGATGCTGACCAGCTACCGGGACGGCGTGGTACACCACGGCGCGGTCATCGTGGTGGTGACCGGTGCTCGGATCCCGTACGAGCTGTGCGCGGCGGAGTCCGACCGGCACGTGTTCTGCGACGGCTCACTGTCCGATGTGGAATCCGCCGGCCTGCCGGCGACGGTGGTACCGCTGGTGAGCGAGGACTGGTCGGCGATGTTCGGCTGGCGGGGCCGCGGCCCGCTGCCCGACGATCAGCGGGACCGGCTGCGTGACCTGGCCGACCGGGCGCACGAGGACGACCGCAAGCTGCGGATCTGGGGTTTTCCGGGCTGGCCGGCGCGGGTGCGTACGGCCTTCTGGCGGGAGTTCTCGGCCGCCGGTGTCGACTTCCTCGCGAGCGACAACCTGCGGGCGTTGCACGCCTTCTACCGACGCAGCGGCGGACCGCCCGAACCGGACCGACGCACGGACCGCCCAACTGACTGACTGACTGACTGACTGACTGACTGACTGACTGACGCGAGCATCGAGGCACAGGACCCGGCGGCGGAAAAGTCGTTGCGGCGACATCCGGGCCTGGCGCATCCTGGAGACGCCTTCGAGGCAGGGAAATGCCAGGTCAGCGCCGCACGTCGGCGGGCCGCGGACCCACCGCGCCGTCGCGTGTCGGTCGGCCCGGCCGAGCTGGTGCTCGCCCTGCCCCTGGGTGACCGATCTGACGTTCGGCGACGTCGATCGCGCGGCTGCCCCGGCACCGGGGGGTTCCCCGGGGTGGCCGCGCCACATCCCCACCGTCCGCGGCATGCCCACCGGAGCCACCGACCCCGGTCAGTCGATCAGGCAGGTTCGGCCGCACCCGAGGTCCTGACGGTCGCCCGGAGGCTGCCTCCCGGCCGGCCCGTCACGTCCTCTGCTGCCGGTCGCGCAGCGCCTGCGAGATCTCGTCGAGGGTGTCCTCGTCCAGCCGCGGTGGCCGGTACGCCGCCCGACGGATGTGTTCCAGCAGCGCCGTCTCCGGGGCGTAGCCGTACCGGTGGGTGAAGTACGCCCAGGACTCCGACCAGGCCCACCGGCCGTCGGTACGGACGTTGAGCGGGACGAGGCCGTCACCCGACGGGTCGAACGGGTCGGTGTCGTACCCCCAGGCGCTGGCGACGACGGGTGCCGTGCCCAGGTAGTCGACCACGCGCTGCCGTTCGGCGT